>DXCY01000154.1 GCA_019115725.1 Candidatus Luteimonas excrementigallinarum | reverse complement strand
GGGCCCTGGTGCGCACGCTGGTGTTCAAGGGCGTGCCGATGGGCGCGCAGATGGTGGTGATCTCGCTGGCGATGATCGCGATGATGACCATGGTCAACCGCCACGGCACCATCACCACCGGCGCCTACGGCGCGGTACTGCAGCTGTGGACCTACGTGCAGATGCCGGCGATGGCCATCGGTGCGGCGTGCTCGTCGATGGCGGCGCAGAACGTGGGTGCGGGCCAGTGGGGGCGGGTGGACGCCACGGCGCGCATCGGGCTGGGCTTCAACCTGCTGCTCACTGGCGCGCTGATCGCGACGCTGCTGGTGCTGGACCGCTGGATCCTGGCCGCGTTCCTGCCCGAAGGCAGCGCATCGCTGGAGCTGGCCCGGCAGATCAACCGCATCGGCATCTGGTCGTTCCTGTTCTTCGGCGCCACCTACGTACTGTTCGGCGTGGTCCGCTCCACCGGTGCGGTGGTGCCGCCGCTGCTGATGCTGGGCCTGGCGCTGTGGGGCGTGCGCGTGCCGTTCGCCAACTGGCTGCAACCCGCCCTGGGCGTCGATGCGATCTGGTGGAGCTTTCCTGCCAGCGCGGTGGCCGCCATGCTGCTGGCCATGGCCTACTACCGCTTCGGGCGCTGGCGCCAGGCCACCATGCTGCCGCCGGCGGAAGAGCCACCGATCCCGGCTGACATCCCCGCGCAGCCGCCCGCTCCGGTAGCCGCGCCCTGCCCGCGGGCGGAACGCACATGATTCCGGTCTACCACGCCGCCCATGGCGTGGATGCGCATCTGGTGCGCGACCTGCTTGAAGATGCCGGCATCCCGGCGCAGATCCGCGGTGAATACCTGCAGGGCGCGCTGGGGGAAGTACCGGTCAGCGGGATGGTCACCGTCTGGGTGGCCGACGCCGACGTTGCCCGCGCCCGCGAGCTGGTCCAGGACTGGGAACAGGCCACGCCCGAAGGGCCGGTGGAGGTTTCGATCGGCGATCCGGCGCAGCCCATGCGGCCTCCCGCCCATGCGGGGAGCCGCAGGACCGCGCTCATTGCCGCAGCGCTGCTGCTGCCGGTGCTCTGGTGGGCGCTGAATCGCCTGCTCGGCTGAGCCGCGGCGACGCCGTTACTCCCAGGGCAGCCTGGCCCGGTCCAACCCGGCCACTTCAAATTCCACGGTGCGGCTGCCCTCCGGCGCCACCGGGAACTCGATCACCACCTTTTTGGCGCCATCGATGGCCCGCCACAGCGCGCGGTTGTCATCGATGAACATGGCGATCGCTTCGTCGGTATCCGGGCGGTTGGCGGCCATGCGCCGCGGCTCGCCATCATCAATGCTCACGGTGACCCGGCAGGCGCGATAGCAGGCCCGGGCGAAGTCACCGCCCGGCAGGACCAGATAGCTGCTGCGGCCCCAGTCCGGATGGTCGCGGAAGATCAGCTGCACCTGGCCGCTTACCCCGCCGATCCCGGCCGGCGCGCTGGAGTGGATCTGCGCCGAGCGCTGCTGGCCGCCCTTCACTTCCTGCACGTTGTAGGTCCACAGGCGGGCGGTGCGATCGGCCTCGCGGATCGCGTCGGCCCGGTCCTTGACCTCCTCGAACTGCGCCTCCACGCGCGCGGCCGCCTCGGTGGTCGGCCAGCGCGCCAGCAGCACGTCGGCGTGGGCCTTGGCCAGCGACCAGTTTTCATCCGCCACCGCGGTGTTGAACCCGGCTTCGGCCTCGGAGGCCTCGCGCTCGGCCACCGCGGCCTGGGCCTGGGCGCGCGCCTGGGCCTCGGCCTCGGGATCGCCGCAGGCGGACAGCGCCACGGCTGCCGCCAGCATCAGCGCAAGTCGCGCGCCGGCGCTCATGGCTGCTCCGGCGCTTCGTCGTTCCCGGTCGCCGCGTCGGTGCCGGGCTCCGCCTCGTCTTCAGCCGCAGGGGATTCCGCTGCGGGAGCCTCCTCGCCCTCCGGCTGCGCGCGGGCGATGACCTGCTCCACCGAAACCGTGGTGATCGGGTGGTAGCCCGGACGCGCCCGTTCCAGCACCTCGCGGGCCAGGGCCAGGCCTTCCGGTGTCTGCACCAGCGCCTCGTACACCGGCATCACCAGCTTGCGCCGGCCAATCCGCTCCAGAAACGCCTCCATCTGCGGCTGGGCGATGGCGTAGCCGCTGCGCACCGCCAGCGGAAACCAGCGCATCGCAATCTCGCCGTTGGGCGTGTCGCTGAACATGTAGGCGGTATCCAGCTGCGCCATCTGTTCCAGGCTCAGCGTCCCGGGCATGCCCTCGAGGAAGTGGATCCACTCCTGGGTGCTCCACTCGCTGGTCAGCTGCGGCGGTGGCAGCTGGTCGCTGCCGCGCCATGCCAGGCGGGCCGAATCCACCAGACCCAGCCGCGGCGACAGCACCTGCGGCGCCGACATCGGGATGCCGGGCTGGTACAGCCACTCGTCAATCTCCTCGGCCGTCACCGCATTGGGCTGCTGCGGCAGCAGCTCGGCCTTCAGGTACTCGACGAAGGTCGCGGTGGGAATGCTCTGGAAGGCGAAGTGGTCGAAATACTGGCGCAGGAATGCATCCAGGGTCTCGCGGCCGAAGCGCTCCTCCAGGAACTGCAGGAACCAGGCGCCCTTGTCGTAGGCCACCGAGCTGAAGGTGTCTTCCGGATCGGCGGCGTCATCGCCCTGCACCGCCAGCACCTGCAGGCCGGGGCGCGTGTTCCCGATTTCCTGCTCCAGCCCGCGGCGCGCGATCACCCACTCCATGTCGGCGAATTCCTTGCCGTAGATCGCCTCCACGATGCGGTTCTCCACGTACGAGGTGAACCCTTCGTTGAGCCACATGTCCTTCCAGCTGGCGTTGGTGACCAGGTTGCCCGACCAGCTGTGGGCCAGCTCGTGGGCGATCAAGGAAACCAGCGACTTGTCGCCCACGATCACCGTCGGGGTGATGAACGACAGGCGCGGGTTCTCCATGCCACCATAGGGGAACGACGGCGGCAGGATCAGCAGGTCGTAGCGGCCCCAGCGGTACTCGCCGTACAGCGATTCGGCGGTCTGGATCATCTGTTCGGTGTCTTCGAACTCGGCCACCGCCGCGTCCACCGTGGCCGGTTCGGCCCACACGCCCGCGCGTTCCGAGATCGGCTTGAACACCAGGTCGCCGGCGGCGATCGCCATCAGGTAGGACGGGATCTTCTGCGGCATGGTGAAGTGGTACTCGCCATCACGCCCCGCGTCGGGATCGTTGTCGGCGCTCATCAGCACCATCACGTCCGCACTTGTGGTGATACGCGCGCTGTAGGTGTAACGCACGCTGGGGGTGTCCTGCAGCGGCACCCAGCTGCGGGCGTGGATGGCCTGCGACTGGCTGAACATGAAGGGCAGCTCGCCGCCCTCGGTCATCGACGGCTCCAGCCACTGCAGGCCGGAGGCCTCGGGCGCGGTGCGGTAGGTCACGCGGACCCGCTCCGGCTGCCCCGGTGTCTGCACGGTCAGTCGGCTGCCGAACACCGGATCCTCGTCGTCGAGGGTGAACTCCAGCGCGTTCCAGCTGCTGCCGGCTTCGGCTTCCACCTGCTCGATGGTCAGGGTGCGGGTGTCGAGCGCCAGCTCGGTGGCGCTGCCGTCCTTCCACTCCAGGGTGTAGGTGGCGGTGCCGGCCAGGGTGCGGCTGTCGAAGTCCAGGGCCAGATCAAGGGCCATGTCTTCGATGACGACCTTTTCCGGCTCGGCGTAGGAGTGCTCGTCTCGGTCAACGGTAGCCACGGTGGCATCCGGCTGCGGCGTCGGGCTGGCGACTTCCGGCGTCGGCTCGCGCTGGCAGCCTGCGGCGAGCAGGGCGAACAGGGGCAACGCCATCAGGGGGGTCAGGCGGGATGGAATCAGGGGAAAGCGCATGGCAGGACCAGTCCTTGGAGGATCAGACCCGCAAGTCTACCCCCGACCGCCCTTCACCCTGGCGCAGAGCGCGCCATGCGCGCGAACCCGCGTGAAGACGACCCTAGACGCGGTAGCCGTCGTGGATGGCGACGATGCCGGCCGACAGGTTGCGATAGCCGCAGCGCGCGAAGCCGGCCGCTTCCATCATCGCCTTCAGCTCTTCCTGCGGCGGATGCTGGCGGATTGATTCGGCCAGGTACTGGTAGCTGTCCGCATCGCTGGCAAACAGCCGGCCCAGCCGCGGCAGCACCTTGAAGGAGTGGAAGTCGTAGACCGGCTTGAACCAGTCCAGGGTGACCTCGGAGAATTCCAACACCCGCGCCTGGCCGCCCACCTTCAGCACCCGGTACATCTCGCGCAGGGCGGCGTCCTTGTCGGTCACGTTGCGCAGGCCGAAGGCGATGGTGACCAGATCAAAGCTGGCATCCGGAAACGGCAGCGCCTGGGCATTGCACTGCACGTAGTTGAAACCGCGCACCTGGCCGCGATCAGTCATGCGGTCGCGGCCCACGCGCAGCATCTCGCCGTTGATGTCGCCCAGCACCACCTCGCCGTCCTCGCCCAGGCGCGGACGCAGCAGCGCGGCGATATCACCCGTGCCGCCGGCCAGATCCAGCACCCGGTCGCCGGGCTTCACCAGCGCGGTGGCGGTGAAATAGCGTTTCCAGATCCGATGGATGCCCAGGCTCATCAGGTCGTTCATCAGGTCGTAGCTGCCTGCGACCGAGGAAAACACCTGGCCAACGAGTTTCTGCTTTTCGCCCACCGGCACGTCGCGGAAGCCGAAGTGGGTGGTGCCGGATTTATCGGATGCGCTCATGCCGGCAATTATCGCACCCTCCGGGGTGACGGTGCCGCCGCCGCTGCCTATGCTCTGCCACCCGCCCGGATCATTTGCTGGAAACCGCCATGACCACGCCCGATTACCGCGCCCTGCTTGAAACCGCCGTCGACGAAGCCCGCGCCGGGCTGGCCGAGGGCGGGATTCCGATCGGCGCCGCGCTGTTCCACCGCGACGGCACCCTGCTCGGCCGCGGCCGCAACCGCCGGGTGCAGGAGAACGATCCTTCCGTGCACGGCGAGACCGACGCCTTCCGCAAGGCCGGCCGCCAGCGCAGCTACCGCGACACCATCATGGTCACCACCCTCTCGCCGTGCTGGTACTGCGCCGGCCTGGTGCGCCAGTTCGGCATCGGCACCGTGGTGATGGGCGAATCGGTCAACTTCCAGGGCGGCCACGACTGGCTGCGTGAGCATGGGGTGGAAGTAGTCGACCTCAACGATCCCGACTGCATCCGGATGATGGGCGACTGGATCGCCGCCCATCCGGCGATCTGGAACGAGGACATCGGCGTGGATTGAGCGCCTGCGCCAGCGGCGCCGGAAAAGCGCCGGGCCGGCATGAGCCGGCCCGACGCGTCGGACAGCCTGCGACGGGACTCAGTCCTGCCGCACCTCCAGCCCCAGGGCGTCGGCAACCGACTTCCAGGGCACGTACTTGAAGTTCTGGTTTTCGACCGGCATCACGTTGGCGCCGTCCTGGACGACCACCGCACCCTGCTCGAAACCAGGACCGAGGCTGCGGCTGGTCACTTCCAGGCCGTCGGTTTCGGACACGCCATCGATGCCCAACACCGGGTCGGCGGCGATCACGAACGAACCCAGGTACTCGCGCTCCCCCTCGCGGCGGTAGACGGCATAGCTGTTGTTTCCCTGGCTGGATGCGACCACGTAACCGCGGCCGTCACCCAGGTCGTACAGCCCCACGCCCTCGATGTCGTCCGCCAGCGCCGGGTTGTCCTCGATGCGCTCGACCACCACCGGCTCGGTACCCGCGTCCGGTCCGGCCCCGATCAGCCAGAGGGCGGCGTCCTCCTCGCCCAGCCACAGCTCGCCGCGCTCGTCGTCCGCCACGCAGCCTTCGGGCTGACTGGGGACGCTGAACTCGCGCACCAGCTCGGTCCCGACCCGGCCGTTGCCGGCGTCGACCATCTCCCACTGGCGGAAGGTTCCGTCCTTGGCATTGACGAAGGTGTACACCTTCCCGGTATCGGCACTGCGGTACATGCACAGTCCGTAGGGGTCGTCGAAGCCTGTCTCCTGTACCCCGTCTTCGACGTCGCGCAGGGTCCGGGTGGCGGGATCCAGGCGGAAGATCGCGATCGCGCCGCGGTCGCGGTCGCTGGCCGTGACCAGGACCACCTCCTCCCCGCCCAGCGCGAATCCGGTGCGCAGGTCGACGTTGTTCATGCGGCCGACTTCAAGGAACTGCAGCTCTTCCCCGCGCATGTCGTACACGCCCAGCCCGGCGCGCTTGTTGGTCGCCAGGACCACGCTGCGGGCGGGGTCGCGTGGATCGACCCAGATCGCGGGGTCGTCGGCGGCATCGCCCACGCTCCGGACCGGCTGTGTTTCCACCGTGGGCGTCACCGCCGGGAACGGTGGTTCGGGCGCGTGCCGCGGATTGGCCGGCTGGCCGGTCGCCAGGCCCAGCGCGTCGGCAACATCGTCGAATGACACCACCAGGTACTGCCCGGCGTCATCGTCAGCCGCCAGCAGCACGCCCGACGGGTAGCCGCCGAGCGGCGTCGCCGAGGCGTACAGCCCGGCAATCTCGCCCGCGGGGGTGCCGTCTGCGGCAGCGAGCGTGAACAAGCCGGCGTGCGCATAGTCGCGCGAGACGTCGTACACGTGCACCGTGCCCGCGTCCACGTCCGAAGCCAGCAGCCAGTGGGCGCCCTCCCCGCCGTTGTACAGGGCCAGGCCCGCCACCTCCGCGCCGATGACGCCCAGCCTGGGCACGTCCACCAGCATCGAGCCCGGGTCGTTCTCCGGATCGATGTTGAAGCGCCAGATGCCGACCGCCTCCTCGGCCACGTAGACATGCCCGGAGGCATCGTCGGCCACGCAGAACGTCGCCTCCGACGACAGGTGCAGGGCGCGCGACAGCCGCGCCTCGTACATGCCGCTCCCGTCCGCGTGCAGCAGGTACTGGGAAAGCTGGCCGTCGCGGCCGGTGACGAACGCGTACAGGTGTCCGTCGGTCGCGTTGCGTGCCAGGCACACGCCCTCCGCCGCGAATCCGACCGTCCCGGGCGCGCGCGTGAGGTCGCGCAGCGCGTCACCTTCGAGGGCGAACACGCGCAGCTGGTTGGCGGCATCCACCGCCGCCAC
>DXCY01000153.1 GCA_019115725.1 Candidatus Luteimonas excrementigallinarum | reverse complement strand
ATCGCCTTCGGCATGGGCATCGACAAGCCGGACGTGCGCTTCGTGGCCCACGTGGACTTGCCCAAATCGATCGAGGGCTATTACCAGGAAACCGGCCGCGCCGGACGCGACGGCGAGGCCGCCGATGCGTGGATGTGCTACGGCCTGGGCGATCTGGTGCTGCTGCGCCAGATGATCGAGCAGTCCGAATCGGGCGACGAGCGCAAACGCCTGGAGCACCGCAAACTCGACGCCCTGGTCGGCTACTGCGAGTCGATGCGCTGCCGGCGCCAGGTGCTGCTGGCCAACTTTGGCGAGGAATATCCCGAGGACTGCGGCAACTGCGACAACTGCCTGCATCCGCCTGAAGCCTGGGATGCCACCGAAGCCACGCGCAAGGCGCTCAGCTGCGTCTATCGCAGCGGGCAGCGTTTCGGCGCCGCCCATGTGATCGATATCCTGCGCGGGGCCGACAACGAAAAGGTCCGCCAGTTCGGTCACGACCAGCTGAGTACTTACGGCATTGGTACCGACCTGGATGCCCGCAGCTGGCGCGGCGTGTTCCGCCAGCTGGTCGCCCATGGACTGCTGGAAGTGGACGGAGAAGGCTATGGTGGCCTGCGCCTGACCGCCGCCAGCCGTCCGGTGCTGACCGGCACCGAACAGGTGATGCTGCGCCGGATCACCCCGCCGCGGCGCGAGAGGGAGCGCAGCCGCAGCGCCCGACCCGGCGCCGCCCAGGTGGAACTGGCATCGGCTGACCTGACCCTGTTCGAATCCCTGCGCGAGCTGCGCGCCCGCCTGGCACGCGAACAGAACGTACCCGCCTACGTGATTTTCCACGACGCCACCCTGCGCGGCATCGCCGCCCGGCGCCCCACGACCGAGGCCGAGCTGGCCGATATCGGCGGCATCGGTGCCGGCAAGCTGGCGCGGTATGGGGACGCGGTGTTGGAGACGGTGCGGGAGGCGGAATAGAAAAACCCCGCGCTCCAGGCCGCGATGCAATGCGGTTGGAGGCGGGGCTCTTGGGCCGAAGCCCTTTGCGTCAGCGCTGGTGGTTGACCTCGATCTCCACCCGGCGGTCCGGCCGCAGGCAGTCGATCAGCTGGTTGCGCGACAACCCTGCATCACAGCTGGTCACCGGCTGCGTGGAGCCGCGGCCATAGGCGGTGACGCTGGACGCCGGAATGCCTTCCTGCACCAGCAGTTGCTTGACGGTCTCGGCGCGACGCTCGGACAGGCCCTGGTTGTAATCCGGATTGCCCAGACGGTCGGCATGACCCACCACGGTCAGGCGCACGGAGGCATCCGAGCGCAGGCTCGCGGCCAGCTCCGCTACTTCACTGCGTCCTTCCGGCAGGATGTCCTGCACCCCGGAACGATCGAAGTGGAACAGCGCATCCGCCGAAAGCGTATGCACGACCGGGACCGGCACCGGCGCCACCTCGGGTTCGGGCTGGGCGTTGAGCACGTCCAGACAGGCCGGACCATCCCAGTGGATGGTGTCCACCAGGTAGCGACGGTCTTCGCGCTCGAAGTTCAGCTGGTACTGGCAGGTCACGTGGGTGTCCACGCCGGTACGGAAGTTGAATACGTAGTTCCAGCGCGAGACCCCGGCGATGCCCTCGCTGAAGTGCGGGTTACCAAGCAGCGAACGGATCTGGTTCTTGCTCATTCCGCGCCCGATCTGGCGCAGGTTGTCCACGTTGACGAAATCACCACCGCGCAGCCAGGCGCGGTCCATCTCCGGAAACTCGGTTTCGCCCACGACGCCCTGGATCGGCACGTCGGCCCCGGCGGGCACCACCAGGTCCGAAGCCTGCACTGCAGCGGCGCACAGCGGCAGCAGTGCCAGGGCCAGAGACCGGCGGATCATGTTCCTGTTTGACATGTGTGTCATTCCTCTCATTCAAATCCAGCGGGTTGCCGCCGCCCCGATCCGGGGCGGCGGCGCCTGATCACTTGCTGCCGAGCACGCCGCTCACACCGATGTAGCCACCGGCGCCGTCGCGGTTGGCGGAGAAGCCACCCTCCAGGCTCCAGCGACCGTTATCGGCCGTACGCCGCATGCTGACACCCAGCGCACCCTGGTCCTTGTAAGCACCGAAGCCCGCGAAGTACGTCGTTGCGCCAGCCACGTAAGGCGCCTGACGCATTGCCATCGCGGTTGCCACGCCGGAGTTGATGCTCTTCTCCAGGTCATCGACGCGTCCATGCAGGTGCCACACATCACTTTGCACCTGGTTGACCCGCTGGTCGGTGTACTCATTGGCCGTGACAACCGCATGGTTGACGCCAGCATTGAGCTGGTTGACGTTGACCGCGTCGGTACCGGCTACGCCCGGCGCCACGCCGGTGATGGTGCGGTTGCCGACGTTGACCTCGCCTGCCGAGTCGCTGCTGCCCACGTACGCCGCGTCATAGCCCGACTGGGCGCCAACGGTGGTCGCCGAGCCTTGGCCCAGGGCCACCGAGTTGTCGTGCGAGGCCTGGGCGCCCTGGCCAACCGCGGTGCTGTTGTCACCGCTGGCCACGGCCTGGTTGCCCAGCGCGGTGGCGTTGTCGCCGCTG
>DXCY01000015.1 GCA_019115725.1 Candidatus Luteimonas excrementigallinarum | reverse complement strand
GGATACTGGTAGCTGAGTTCGCCGAGGTCGAATCGGCAGCGACGGGCGATGCGCAGGCTTTCTTCCAGCAGCGCCGGCGGATACAGCGCCTCCAGCGCGGAGACGGGACGCAGGTGGCGCTCGCCGTTGGGGAACAATCGCCAGCCGGCCTCGGCCACGGTAACGTGGTGGCGGATGGCGGTCATCACGTCCTGCAGCGCGCGCCGCCCGCGTGCGTGCATGTGCACGTCGCCAGCGGCTACCAGTGGCAAGCCAAAGCGTTCACCCAGCGCCTGCAGCCGGGTCAGCCTGGTCGCGTCGTCCGCGCCGCGGTGCAGTTCCACCGCGATCCACAGCCGGTCCGGGAACAGCGTGCGCAGCCAGTCCGCTTCCTCCTCTACAGCGGAGCGGGAAGGCGCACCTGCTCCAACGCCATCCGGCAACCACAGCGCCAGCAGTCCGCCCACGCCCTCATCGAAGTCCTCCCGCAACAGCCGGTACTCGCCCTTGGGCGCCCGCATCCGCGCGGCGGTGATGATCCGGCACAGCGCCTGGTAGCCGGCCAGGTTCTCGGCCAGCAGCACCAGCTTCGGCCCGCCTTCCACCCGCATCTCGCTGCCGGTGATCAGCGGCAGACCCACCGCCTTCGCCGCCTGCCAGGCGCGCACGATCCCGGCCAGGGTGCACTCGTCGGTGATCGCCAGTGCTTCGTAGCCATGCTGCTTCGCGCGCTCGAACAGTTCGTGCGCGCTCGAGGCCCCGCGCTGGAAGCTGAAGTTCGACAGGCAGTGCAGCTCGGCGTAGCCCGCGCTCATGCGAACCATCCGTGCAGCCACCAGTCGCCGCCGCGCACCGGCTGGTAAACCCAGGCCTGCTGGCCGGTGGCGAGGCGCGCCACGCGGTAATCGCGGCGCACATCGCCGCCGTCCCACCAGCCGGTCTCGATGCGCTCGCAGCCGCCCAGCTCCACCGGCGGCGGCCCGCGCAGCGGGATTGGCCGCGGCAGCAGCCAGCCGGGACGGTGCGACATTGCTCCGGGCGCGTCGCCCTCCCCGCCTTCCGCGCTCCATGCCTTCTCCGGCCGGTGATCGGCCTGCACCCGGAGTCCGTGCACCGCCGCTTCGCCCAGCCGCGCGCGCAGGCGCTCGCGCAGCTGTTCCCAGGCCACCGCCTGCTGCGGACGCTCGTCGAACAGTTCGCGATGCGCGGGCACGAATGCCGGCAGTTCCTCGGCCACCAGTGCGATCGCCCGCACCGGCGCCGGCACGGTCGCCTGCTCCAGCCGCCCCTGCGCGAGTTCAAACAGCAGCGCCGCTTCCCGCTCTGGCGCCAGCAGGCCCACCGGCACCCGGGTATCCGTGCGGCCCTCGTGCTCAAGCATCAGGGTGAAGCGCTGCACACCGCCGTCGCGTCCGGCCAGGTAGGCAGCCAGGTCCGACACCAGACGCCGCAGCGGAAACAGCAGCGCCTGCGAAGAACCCGTCTCGTGGCCCAGCTCGATGCGCATGTCGAAGCGGTCCGGCGGCCGGTACCAGTCCAGCGCCACCTCGCGCGCACCGGTCAGCTCGTCCAGGTGTCGCAGCACCGCGGCAGGAAAGCGCCGGGCAATGCCGTCGCGCGGCAGCGCCATCACCTGCCGCAGCTGTCTCACTCCCATGCGGTTGAACGCGGCCGCGGCCTCCGGCGCAAAGCCGGCGCGTTCAACCGGCAGCTGGCCCAGCACCCGACGCAGGGGCGCTTCGGCCTCCACCGCCAGGCCGTCATGGACATTGGCCAGCGCGCGGGCCGCCACCGGGTTGGGAGCCGCCACGATCCGGTGGGCAAACCCGAGCTGGCGCAGTTCCTCCCGCAGCTGCGCCTCGAACCGCGGCCAGGGCCCGAACAGCCCCAGGCTGCCCCGGATCTCGACCAGCAGCGCATGCGGCCAGCGGGTGTTGACCTGGGAACTGAACCGGTAGGCCCAGGCGGCCAGGAAGCGATGCCAGCGCGCCTCTTCGGCCGGATCGTGATCCAGCGTGGCCAGCCCGTGCACCAGCGCCTGGGCCGCAGTCAGCGCCATGCCGCGGCGTAGTCCCAGCGCGCGCGCCGGCGGGTTCACCGCATGCAGCATCCGGCGCTGGCGCCCGCCCGACACCAGCGCCAGCGGCGCCTGCGGGTCGGCACAGCGCCGCAACGCACCGTCCAGCGCCAGCCGCGGCAGCAGAATGCAGGCCCAGCGCATGGCTCAGTCCTTGCGCCCGATCCAGCGCACCTCGGCTCCGGCACTGGCAGGCACAGGGGGAGATGGCGCCCGACCGAATGGAATGGGCTGCGGCGGCGCCAGCCCGCCCTGGCACTTGATCACCCGCAGCTGCGCAGGACGCGCATCGATGGCGATCCGCAGCGCTGCCGGGGAAGGATTGCGCGCCGCCAACAGCGGCCGCGTCGCCAGGCCCAGCGTGCGCCCGGCCGCGGCCGCCATCTGCAGCCGGCGCAGGGAGCGATCATCGGCCCTGAGCGGCCAGCACAGCACGGCGCCACAGCTGCCCGAGCGCAGGCACTGCTCGGCCGCCCACAGGGCATCACGCTCCGTGGTGGCCTCCACCACTTCCATCTGGCCAAGATCCACGCCCGCGGCCTGCCACGCCGGCGCGAAGGGCACGTACGGCGGCGCCACCAGCACCACCCGCTCCCCCGCCCGGCTCAGCCGCGCCAGCGCCGGCCACAGCAGCCGCAGCTCGCCGACCCCATCGGCCGGCACCAGGATTTCGCTCAGCGCCGCTTCCGGCCAGCCGCCGGCAGGCAGCACCGCATCCAGCGCCGCATGCCCGGTGGGCTGGCCGCCCGCAGCACGCGGAGCCGGCCGACCCCGCCAGACCTGCCGCTGCTCAACCAACGACTCGAGGGCCACCACCGCGCCCATCTCAGCCCCGCCGCACCAGGCCGCAGAACACGCCTTCCACGGCGAAATCCTGCCCCGGCTGCACCACGATCGGCGCATAGGCCGGATTGCGCGGCAGCAGCCGCAGCTCCTCCGTGGAGCGGGCCAGCCGCTTGATGGTCAACTCACCATCCAGGCGCGCCACCACCGTCTGCCCGTCACGGGCCTCGGGCGTGCGCTTCACCCCCACCAGATCGCCATCCAGGATGCCGTCGTCGATCATCGAATCGCCTTCCACCCGCAGCAGGTAATCGGGCGTGGAAGAAAACAGCCGCGCATCCAGCTGTAGCGTATCCACCAGCCCCGCATCCGCACCGATCGGCGCTCCCGCCGCCACCCGGCCCAGCACCGGCACCCGCAGCAGATCCGCCCGCGCCCGCAGCCCGGCCGGTCTCACCCCCCGCGCCTGGCCCGGCGCAACATCCACCAGCCCTGCTTCAGCCAGCGCCAGCACGTGCTTGCGCGCCGCACCGCGCGAAGCCAGCCCCGCGGCCTCGGCAATTTCGGCCAGCGTCGGCGGCTGCCCATGGCCGGCCACCCGGTCACGGATGAAAGAAAGGATGGCGGCGCGGCGGGGGCTGAGGGTACTCATGGAATACATTTGTACTCCAATCGGGGGGATTTGTCCTGAACCGGCGGAGTGTCGGGGGCGTAGCCCCGACCTGCTGGGGGCATTTTCCGATTCGCCTGTTTGGTCTGGGCACGCACCACGTAGGTCGGCCCTACGCGGCCGACGCGAGGGATGCCTGATTCACGGCAAACGCAGGGTGCGTGTTTCATCGGCGTCGGGGGCGTAGCCCCGACCTACTGGGCGCGCTTCCATCCTGAACGCGCCCGGGGTCTACTGGAGCCGCACTTTTGCGCGCAGCTTCCTCCGGCAATGACCCTCGCTTTCGTCACCCTGCTCGACTTCATCGGCACCTTCGCCTTCGCCATCAGCGGCGGCCTCGTGGCCGTTCGCCACCGCCTGGACCTGTTCGGCGTCTTCGTCCTCTCCTTCGCCGCCGCCACTGCCGGCGGCATGATCCGCGACGTCGTGCTCGGCGTGACTCCCGTCGCCGTCGCCGACTGGCGCTACCTCGCCATCTCCCTCGGCGCCGGCCTGCTCACCTTCCTGCGCCACGAACAGGTCGAGCGCATGCGCAACCCCGTCCAGCTCACCGACGCCATCGGACTGGCCCTGTTCGCCGTCATCGGATCCGACAAAGCCCTGCACGCCGGCGTCGGACCGGTCGGCGCAGTCATGATGGGCATCCTCTCCGGCATCGGCGGCGGCATCGTCCGCGACGTCCTCGTTGCCCAGGTCCCCACCGTCCTGCGCTACGAGCTGTATGCCCTGGCTGCCCTCGCCGCCACAGTAGTCATGGTGATTGGCCACGAACTCGACCTCCCCCACGCCCCCGTCGCCGTCGCAGGCGCCACCCTGTGCTTCGCCCTGCGCTGGCTGGCCGTCCGCAAGGGCTGGCGCCTGCCCGTCGCCGGAGGCCGCGGGGAAAATTAAAGATTCTTTTTCCCAATCAAGCGGGGCGTCGGGGGCGTAGCCCCGACCTACGGAAGGCAAAGCGGCGGCGTGTCAGTTCCGGAGCCGAGCCCCGTCGTGGCCGGGAGGCCTTTGCGCGCAAGTAAAGGAGGAGGCCGTAGCCGCAGGCGCAGGCCGGAGGACATGGAGCGCAAAGGCCTCCCGGCCGCGGCGGGGCCCGTCAGGTCTTCAGTAAACAGATCGAAGCCCTGCCCTGGGCCCTATCCCCGCCACATCACTTCACCGGCAGCGTCACCACCATCACCGTCATGTCATCCGGATCCGGCGTCACCTTGAACCCCAGGTGCCGGCACATCGACAGCATCGTCGTGTTCTCCCGCAGCACCTGCCCCTCGATCACCTGCAACCCCAGCCAGTCCGCCAGCTCGATCATCACCTGCATCAGCTGCCACCCCAGCCCCGCCCCCTTCAGATCCGAGCGCACCATGATCCCGTACTCGCCCCGATCGTAATTCGCATCCGACACCAGCCGCACCGCCCCCAGCATCTCCCCCGTCTCCGGATCGATCGCCGCCAGCGCCATCTGCCGCGCGTAATCCAGCTGCGTCAGCCGGGCAATGAACTCGTGGCTGAAATCCTTCACCGCCTGGAAGAAGCGCAGGCGCAGATCATCCGCCGTCACCTTGGCGAAGAACCCGCGGAACATGGCCTCGTCCTCCGGCCGCACCGGCCGCACAAAGGCCTGCTTGCCGTTGGCCAGGCTGATCGAGCGTTCCCATTCGCGCGGATAGGGCAGCACCGCAAAACGCGGATGGCCGCGACCGCGATGCAGCCGCCGTGAAGGAGCGACCGACACGCGCGCATCCACCGCGATCACGCCGCTGCGATCGGCCAGCATCGGGTTGATATCGACCTCCAGCACTTCCGGCAGGTCGGCCGCCAGCTGGGCCAGCTTCACCAGCACCAGGGCCACCGCCCGCTCATCCGCCGCGGGCACATCGCGGTAGGCCTTGAGGATGCGTGCCACCCGGGTACGGCCAATCATCTCGTGGGCCAGGCGCAGATCCAGCGGCGGCAGCGCCAGCGCCTTGTCATCGATCACCTCCACCGCCACCCCACCACGGCCGAACACCACCATCGGCCCGAACACCGGATCATCGGCAATGCCGGCAATCAGTTCGCGCGCCTTCGGGCGCACGATCATCGGCTGCACGCTGAGCCCTTCGATCCGCGCCTCCGGACGCAACTCCGCGGCCCGCGCCAGGATCGAGGTGGCCGCCTCGCGCACCGCCTCCACGCTGCCCAGGTTCAGGCGCACGCCGTCCACATCGGATTTGTGCGGAATATCGGGAGACAGCACCTTCAACGCCACCGGCGCGCCGGTAGCCAGCAGCGCCTCGGCCGCCCGCACCGCCGCCGCGGCATCCCTGGCCATCGCGCTGGAGACGTAGGGAATGTCATAGGCGGCGAACAGTTCGGCCACCTCGGTGGGCTCAAGCCAGGTGCGGCCCGCATCCAGCACACGCCGCACCACCGCCCGCGCCGCCTCCAGGTCCACGGTGAAGTCGTCCGGCAGACTGGGCGGGGTTTCCCGCAGCGCCGCCTGCGCCTGCCGGTGCCGGGCCAGGTACATGAAGCCGCGCACGGCCTCGGCCTCGGTGGCATAGGTGGGCACGCCCGCCTTGCCCAGGATGCGCTCGGCTCCGTCATCGCCGCCCATCCACACCGCCAGGGTCGGCTTGCGCCGCGCCTTGCCCGGATGCGCGCGCAGCGTATCGGCCACCGCCGTGGCGACCTCCAACGGCCGCGAAAGCACCGTGGGCACATGGATGGCGAGCACGGCATCGGCCGCTTCATCGTGCAGCAGCGCTTCCATGGCCTGCGCATAGCGGGCGCCATCGGCATCGCCCAGCACATCGACCGGGTTGGTCCGCGACCAGCCGCGATGCAGCACCCCGTCCAGGGTCTCGACCGTCTGCGCCGACAGCGCCGCCGGACGCCCGCCAGCGTCCACCAGCCGGTCCAGGGCCAGCATGCCCGTGCCCATGCCGTTGGTCAGCACTGCCAGACGGTCACCGGGCAGGGTAACCAGGTGGGAGAGGGTTTCGGCCGCGGCGAACAGCTCGTCCAGCGCGTGCACCCGCAGCAGGCCGGCACGGCGGAAGGCGCTGTCATACACGTGATCGGGCAGGGCCAGCGCGCCCACATGGGTCTGCGCCGCGGCGGCCCGGGGCGCATGGCGGCCGGATTTCACCACCACCACGGGTTTGGCCCGGGCCGCGGCGCGGGCGGCGGACAGGAACTTGCGCGCATCGCGCACGTGTTCGATGTAGAGCAGGATCGCGCGGGTGCGGTAGTCAGTGGCGAACCAGTCGAGCATGTCGGCGAAATCGACATCGATGGCATCGCCCAGCGAGATCGCCGCCGAGAACCCGATCGAGCGGGTATGTGCCCATTCCAGCACTGCCGCCCCGACCGCGCCCGACTGGGACACCAGGGCCAGGTCGCCCGCCTGCGGGCGCTGCGCGGCGAAGCTGGCAAACAGCCTGGAGTGCGGCGCCACCACACCCAGGCAGTTGGGTCCCACGATGCGCAGCCCGCGCGGCCGCGCCACCGCTTCCAGCGCCTCGTTGTACGAACCCGGTCCCGATCCCATGCCGCGGGTCAGCACCACGGCGGCCCGTGCGCCGCAATCCGCAGCCACCCCGGCCGTCCTGGCCACGGCCCTGGGCGGCACGGCAATCAACACCAGGTCAGGCACGAATCCCAGCTCGGACATGCGCTTGACGGTGCGCACGCCTTCGATCCGCGCATAGCGGGCATTGACCACGCCCACCTGCCCGGTGAACCCGCCATCCAGCAGCTGGCGCAGCACCAGCCGCCCCAGCGAGCGTTCCCGCGGGCTGGCACCAACCAGCGCAATTGACCGTGGACGGAAGACGGCGTCGAGGGAATAGGTGCTCACGGAAAGCCACGCTGGGGAGGAACCGCCACCTTACCGGACCCATCCCCAAGAACGCGCATGGCGCGCGCCTGCAGGGGCTGGGTATCCTGTGACGCCCCCACTGCACTTTCCCCCGTCATGCCCATGCACATCTACAAGGTGTTCACCATCGAAGCCGCGCACCGGCTGCCGAACGTTCCCGAAGGCCACAAGTGCGCCCGCCTGCATGGGCACTCGTTCCGGATCGAACTGCACGTGACCGGCGAGCCGGGCGAGCACACCGGCTGGATCATGGATTTCGCCGACCTCAAGGCCGCCTTCAAGCCCCTCTACCAGCAGCTGGACCACAACTACCTCAACGACATCGAGGGCCTGGAGAATCCCACCAGCGAGCGGCTGGCAATGTGGATCTGGGACCGGCTGAAGCCCGCCGTGCCGGAGCTGGACGAGGTGGTGGTGCACGAAACCTGTACTGCCGGCTGCCGCTACCGCGGCCCGTAAACCGGACCGGGGCACGCTTCCCCATTGGAGCGCCGTGAAGCCTCCAAGGTGAACGGTTCTGAATAGTCGCGCCCGGCAAATGTTGCATCGCAACAAAAGGGCGGATATGCTGCATCGCACAAACCGGCAAAAGCCTGCCGGCCCCAAAGCCCAATGCAGGAGTCCCGCCATGAACCAGTACAACCAGTACAACGAACAATTCGCTTCGGCCGCCCGCCAGTTCGCCGACACCGCCGCCCAGGTCAACCAGCTGGCCCTGCAGAACGCCGAGAAGGTGTTCGCGTTGCAGATGACCACCCTGGAAGAGAACGTCAACGCCGCCTTCGCCTTCTTCGGCCAGGTGACCGAGACCCGCGACAACGACGGCTACAAGAGCCTGTGGCCGAAGGGCGTGCAGGTGGCCCGCGAGAACGTCGAGCGCAGCATCAACGCCGGCCAGGAAGCCTTCGCCGCCACCCTCAAGACCAACGAGGCCATCGGCCAGATCGCCAAGGGTCAGATCGAAGCTGCCACCGAGCAGGCCAAGGACGTTGCCGCCAAGGCCGCCAAGAGCACCACCCGCAAGGGCTGATACAAACGAGCTGTTGCCACCTCTCTCCGGCAGCGTCGTTTCCCTGGAACCCGGTCGCGCAAGCGGCCGGGTTTTTTTTATGGCTCACCTCCCAGGTCCGGGCTCCCAGGTCCGGGGCTGCTTCTTCGATTCACCTCGTCATGAGCTGATGGGCCCCGCCGCGGCCGGGAGGCCTTGCGCTTCATGTCCCCCGGCCTCCTCCTTTACTTACGCGC
>DXCY01000014.1 GCA_019115725.1 Candidatus Luteimonas excrementigallinarum | reverse complement strand
GGCCGAAGGCGGAATCCGCCAGCTGTTCGCGCTCCAGGCCCAGGCGCTGGCCGACCAGTGAAGATCGTGCTGGCCAGCAACAACGCCGGCAAGCTGACCGAGTTCAACCGGCTGCTGGAAGGCAGCGGTGTGCAGGCTGTGGCGCAGGCCGGGCTGGGCGTCACGGACATCGAGGAGACCGGCCTCACCTTCGTCGAGAACGCCCTGCTCAAGGCCCGCAACGCGGCGCGGGTGACCGGGCTGCCGGCGCTGGCCGACGATTCGGGGCTGTGCGTGGATGCGCTGGACGGGGCTCCGGGCCTGTATTCATCGCGCTATGCCGGGCCGGAGGGCGATGCCGGGCGCAATATCGCCAAGCTGCTCGAGGCGCTGCACGATGTTCCGGATGACCGGCGCACGGCGCGTTTCTGCTGCGCGCTGGTGCTGCTGCGCCACGCCGAAGATCCACAGCCTCTGATCGCCGAGGGCAGCTGGGAAGGCCGGATCCTGCACGCTCCGCGCGGCGCCGGTGGCTTCGGGTATGACCCGGTGTTCCTGGACCCGGAAAACAACCTGAGCGCAGCCGAACTCAACCCGGCCATCAAGAACCGCATCAGCCATCGCGGCCGCGCGCTCGAACTCCTGCGCCAGCGACTGCCCGGGTTTCTTTCGTAGGGATGCGCTGGCTTCTGGTTTTTTGAATCCTCGGTCCATTGCTGTTTTCTTCCTGGGCTGGCGGGCCCCGGCGCAGCATCAGCCCCACCTCGCACCAGGCATCGCCACCTACAATAGGCAGATGCTCAAAACCCCACCCCTCACCCTGTACGTGCACCTGCCCTGGTGCGTGCGCAAGTGCCCGTACTGCGATTTCAACTCGCACCAGGCGCGGGGCGAGCTGCCGTTCGATGCCTATGTCGACGCCCTGCTGGCCGACCTGGACCACGACCTGCCGCTGGTCTGGGGCCGGCCGGTGCACGCGGTGTTCTTCGGCGGCGGAACACCCAGCCTGTTCCCGCCGGCTGCCATCGACCGTTTCCTGCAGGGCGCTGCCGCCCGGCTGCGTTTCATGCCGGGACTGGAAGTGACGCTGGAAACCAACCCCGGCACGGCCGAGCACGGACGCTTCCCCGATTACCTCGCCGCGGGCGTGAACCGGCTCAGCTTCGGCATCCAGAGTTTCGATGATGGCTGCCTGCAGCGGCTGGGCCGGATCCACGACAGCGCCCAGGCCGAAGCCGCGGTGCGCCTGGCGCAGGACGCCGGTTTCGACAACTTCAACCTGGATCTCATGTACGCCCTGCCCGGCCAGGACCTGGCCATGGCCGAGCACGACATTGAACGCGCCATCGCGCTGGACCCGGCGCATATCTCGCACTACCAGCTCACCCTGGAGCCCAACACGCTGTTTGCCGCGCGACCGCCGTCCGGCATTCCGGATGATGATCTGGCCTGGTCCATGCAGGAGGCCTGCCAGGCACGGCTGGCTGCTGCCGGCTACGAGCACTATGAAATCTCCGGCTATGCCCGGCCCGGCCGGCAGTGCGCGCACAACCTCAATTACTGGCGCTATGGCGATTACCTGGGAATCGGCGCCGGCGCCCACGGCAAGCTCACCCTGGGCGCGGAGCAGGCGATCCTGCGGCGCTGGAAGGTCAAGCATCCGACGGCATGGCTGTCGGTCGCCGGCACTGATGCGGCCATTGGCGGGGACGAGCGCGTGGCGCCGTCGCAGCGGCCGTTCGAGTACGCGCTCAACGTATTGAGACTCAGGGAAGGCTTCCGTCTGGAAGACTTCGAAGCGCGCTGCGGGCTGGATCGCAGCGCCATCGCCGAACCGCTGGACCGTGCGCGCCGCAACGGCTGGCTGCACGAGCAAGGCGACCGTATCGTCACTACCGCGCTGGGGGAGCGCTTTACCAATGACGTCATGGAACTGTTCCTGCAGGACGACGAGCCTGCCCGCGATCCCGACCCGGCCACGCACCGCTGAGGCCGCTGGCCCGGGGCTGGCGGGCGTGGTAATTACACTGGCTGATTCTCCAGCAAGGAGCCGCAATGGCGCCCAGAACAGCCGCCGCTGACCCGCCACGGCCGGTCAGCCTCGCCGCCGCCGGCCTGCCCGTGCGCGTGCGCCGGACTCTGGAGCGTACGCTGGCCCTGGCGTCCGAAGAACTGGACCACGGCATGGAGCGCATGCTGATCGAGTTCGAGCGCGAGCTGTTCCGCCTTGCCGATCACGCCCGCCATCCCGGGCTGCAGTCGGGCTACATGCAGGCGCTGCACAGCTTCCGGCTCACCCGCGCCGACCTGCTGCCGCGCTTCATGATCGAAGTGGAATCGATGCTGGCCGGCGTGCGCTCGGCGACCGAGCCCGCGCGGGTGCCGGAAAGTCCTGACGCACGACCCAGCTTCCGCAACCTCAGCCTGGTCGACGAATCGGTCATGGACGAGGACACCGTGCTGCGCGAAGTCGCCAGCCGCCAGGAGGGGCGTTCGACCCTGGCCCTGCACCTGCTGGGCCAGCGTTTCGGCGTGCTGGCCGGCGCGCCGGCGTTTGATTCCCGCCGCCTGCCGCTCGGCCCGCACGCGCTGTGCCGGGCGATCCGCAGCACGGCCGTCGCGCTGGAGATCAGCCATGACGCCCGGCTGCTGCTGTACCGGATGTTCGACCGGCACCTGATGACCGGCTATCCGCAGCTGCTGGACAGGATCAACGAACTGCTGGCTGACGAGGGCATCCTTCCCGCCCTCACCTTTGTGCCGATCCGCAACACCCGCCCCACTCCCGTGACTGCACCGGTCACTGCGGAAACCGGGGAAGACAGTCCGGATCCAGCGGCACCATCGTCCCGCTCCGCTGGCGGCCAGGACCGCAGCGCCGGCAGGCGGCCGCATACCGCCTGGCTGGGCGAAGCGCCGGACGCCGACGCGCAGGACAGCGACGACGACGCCTTCGCCATGCTCCAGCAGCTGCTGGCCGGGCGCCGCGAGCTGATCGGCAAACTGCGGGCGGACAGCGCCCCGGGCGCGCGCCAGCAGCTCAGCACCGACGATCTGGTCCAGACCCTGCAGGGGATGCAGGCCCTGCCGGCCGCCAGCCGCGGCAACCTGGCCGAGGTCAAGCGGACCGTGCTGGCCCGGGCGCGCCAACACCTGGGCCAGGGGTCGGCGTTGCAGCCGGAAGACAACGACACCTTCGAGCTGGTCGGCCTGCTCTACGACCAGATCGAAAGCGAAATCCACACCGATGCGCCCACCACGCCGCTGGTGCGCGAACTGCAGCTGCCGCTGCTGCGGCTGGCGCTGCGCGACCGCGGATTCTTCCTGCACGCCGCCCATCCCGCCCGGCAGCTGCTCAACACCATTGCCGAGAGCGCAGCCCGCTGGAGCGAGCGCGACGAGCTGGACCAGGCCCTGGTGGCATCGCTGCACCAGGCGGTGGAAGAAGTCGTCAGCCGCTTCGATGACGACCCGGCCATCTTCTCCCGGGCCAACGAGCAGCTGCAGCAGCAGGTGCAACTCCAGGTCCGCAAGGCCGAGACCCTGGAGAAGCGCCACGTTGAGGCCGCCCAGGGCAAGGAAAAGCTGGAGGTGGCCCGGCTGCACGCTGCCCGGGTGCTGGAGGAAACCGTGGGTGACCAGCGCCTGCCGAGCTTCATCCATGCCCTGCTCAACCAGGCCTGGGCCGATGTGCTCACCCTGACCCTGCTGCGCCAGGGCGAGGACTCGGAGGCGTGGCAACAGCAGCTGGATGCCACCGCGCGGATCGTCAGCTCCTGTGCCGAGGACGGCAGCCCGGCCGTACCGGAACTGACCGGGCACGTGGAGGCCTCGCTCGGCCAGGTGGGCTACCACGCCGACGAGGCAACGGTGATCGCGCAGCGGCTGACCGGCAAGATCGACGACAGCGAGGAAGACCCCGCCTCGCACACCGAACTGGCAATGAAGCTCAAGACGCGCGTGCGTCTGGGCGAGGACAAGGTGCGCGAACAGAAGCCGCCACCGCCACCGCGCACCCCCGCCGAACAGGCCCATTACGAACAGCTGCGGGTGCTGCCGTTTGGCAGCTGGATCGAGTTCGTCACCAACCAGCAGGGTGATGTGGTCCGTCGCCGCCTGTCCTGGTACAGCCGCATCACCGACAACGCCCTGTTCGTGAACCAGCGCGGCCAGCGCCTGGCCGAGCAGAGCCTGGACAGCCTGGCCCGGCTCATGGCCGCCGGCCAGGCCCGCCTCGTCACCGCCGAGCGCGGACGCCTGGTGGACCGTGCCTGGCAGGCCGCGGTCAACGCGCTGCGCAGCTTCGCCGGCCGCGGCGATCCGCCGCCCACTACAAAGGCCCCCGCATGATGCAGGACTTCAGACGCGCCAAACGCCGCAAGGTCCACCATCCCATCCCGGTCAGCGATGCCATGACCGGCGAAATGGTGGGCAACATCGGCAACCTGTCCGAGTCGGGCATGCTGCTGATGGCCAGCGGCCCGCTGGTCAACGATGCCCTGTACCAGTTCCGTTTCTCCCTACCTGCCGATGGCGCGGAAGCGGCGGCAACAACGCTGGAACTGGGCGCCCACCTGCTCTGGTCCGACCAGGCCAGCGCGCCGGGACAGCACTGGATCGGCTTCCGCTTCATCGGCCTGGGCGAGCAGCAGCTGGCCCGGCTGCGCGCCTGGGTCAACCAGCCCGGGAGCCAGTACGCCTGAGCCCGGCTTCCCGCGTGGTTTGGGCGCGCCCCGGGATTGGGCGACAATGTGTGGTTTCAAACCGGTCCCGATGCCATGACTCCCAACCCCGCCCAGCTCTACCAGGAACACCTGCAGGTCCTGCAGCAGCGTGCTGCCGTTGCGCTTGAGCGCGGCGGCTTCGACCATCTGGTGATCCCCAGCGGAACGCTGCGCTACCACCTGTTCGACGATCGCGATTACCCCTACGCGGTCAACCCGCAGTTCAAGGCGTGGGCGCCGCTGACCACCAACCCGGGCAGCTGGCTGGTGGTCACCCCCGGCGAACGGCCCAGGCTGGTGTACCTGCAGCCGTTCGATTACTGGCACGTGGTACCCGAGGCGCCATCGGGCTACTGGGCCGGCCATTTCGACATCGTGGTAATCCGCGAGCCGGAACAGGCGCTCGAGCACCTGCCCCGGGATCCGGCCCGCTGCGCGGTGCTGGGCGAGCCCGAGAGCACGCTGGGCAGCTTCGCTCCCAACAATCCGGAACCGGTGCTGCAGTACCTGGACTACCACCGCGCGTTCAAGACGCCGTACGAAATCGAAATGATGCGCAAGGCCAACCGCCGCGGCGTGCGTGCCCACCAGGCCGCCGAGCGCGCGTTCCGGGCCGGTGCCAGCGAATTCGGCATCCACCTGGCCTACTGCCAGGCTGCCGGCCAGGACGCCAACGACCTGCCCTACGGCAACATCGTTGCGCTCAATGAACACGCCGCCGTGCTCCACTACACCGAACGCGACCGCGTGCCGCCCAGCACCATGCGCAGCTTCCTCATCGACGCCGGCGCTGCCCATGCGGGCTACGCTGCCGATATCAGCCGCACCCATGCCATTGATACCGACAGCGAGTTCCAGGCCCTGATCAACGCGGTCGACAGCGCCCAGCAGCAGCTCAACGCCAGGTTTACCGCCGGCACCGATTTCCGCCAGGTCCACCTGGACGCCCACCTGATGCTGGCCGGTGTGCTGAAGGAGTTCGGCGTGCTGCGTGCCAGCCCGGAAGCGGCGCTGGAAACCGGGGTCAGCGCCGCCTTCTTCCCGCATGGCCTGGGCCACAGCATCGGCCTGCAGGTGCACGACGTGGCCGGCTTTGCCGCCAGCGACGCCGGCGGCGATCTGGACAAGCCCGAAGGCCACCCGTTCCTGCGCTTCACCCGGACCCTCGCGCCCGGGATGGTGATGACCAACGAGCCGGGCGTGTACTTCATCGACATGCTGCTGGACAAGGTGCGCAGCGGCGCCCACGCCGACAGCGTGGACTGGGATCGCGTCGAGGCCTTCCGCCCCTATGGCGGAGTGCGTATCGAGGACAACCTGGTCATCACCGACGGCGCGCCGGTGAACCTGACCCGGGAAGAGTTCGACGCCTGACCGGCCAGGGTCGCGGCTCGGGGCTCAGCTCCGGGCCGCACCCATGAATGCCTCCACCTCG
>DXCY01000152.1 GCA_019115725.1 Candidatus Luteimonas excrementigallinarum | reverse complement strand
CGCTGGGCTTCGAACCCCTGCCGCGCGAGTACTTTGCCCCGGCCGAGCCGCCTGCGCGGGTGATGCTGCCGCGGGCCAAGGTGGAGGGCCTGAACCAGCTGGGCGTGGACCTGGTGGGGCTGCTGCGTTTCAACGCCCCGTTTACCGCCATGTCGGCGCAGGACTTTGTAAGCCGCGTGCTGGTCAATCGCCTGCGCGCGGCCGAAGTATGGGTGGGGCCGGATTTCCGCTTCGGCCACCGCCGCAGCGGTGACCTGGATACCCTGCGTCACGAGGGCGCCAGGCACGGCTTCCAGGCCGGCGAGATCGCGCCGGTGCTGATGGACGGCGTGCGGATCTCCAGCACCCGGATCAGGGCAGCCCTGGCTGCGGGCGATTTCAACGCTGCGGCGCGGATGCTGGGCCGGCCCTACGCCATTTCCGGGCGGGTGGTGCGCGGTCGTCAGCTGGGACGCACGCTGGGTTTTCCCACCGCCAATCTGCGCTTTGGCGGCAAGGTGCCGGCGCTGCGCGGCATCTACGCCACCCGCGTACATGGGGTGAGCGATGACGGCCGCGCCTGGCCGTCGGTTTCGAGTTTTGGCACCCGGCCTACTGTTGGCGGCGTGGAGCCGCTGCTGGAAGCCCACCTGTTCGATTTCGAGGGCGACCTGTACGGGCGCCGCATCGAGGTTGAGTTCGTCGCCAGATTGCGCGACGAGGAAACATTCCCCGACCTGCCGACCCTGGTCGCGCAGATGGATCTCGACGCCGTCCAGGCGCGCGAAATCCTGCAATCCACATCTTCCCGACAGGCCTGCGCGTGAGTCCCGACCCCAACCGCTACAAATCCACCATCCTGCTCCCGGCCACGGACTTCCCGATGCGCGGGGACCTGCCCAGGCGCGAGCCGCAGACCCTGGCCCGCTGGGAAGAGGAGGGCCTGTACGGCCGGATCCGCAGCCATGCCAAGGGGCGCCCCACCTGGGTCCTGCACGATGGCCCGCCGTACGCCAATGGCGTGATCCACATCGGCCATGCGGTCAACAAGGTGCTCAAGGACATGATCGTCAAGTCGAAGCTGCTCAGCGGTTTCGACGCGCCCTATGTGCCGGGTTGGGACTGCCACGGCCTGCCGATCGAGCATGCGGTGGAAAAGAAGCATGGCAAGGTGGGCGAGAAGCTGGATGCCGTCGCGTTCCGCCAGAAGTGCCGCGAATACGCGGGCGAGCAGATCGAACTGCAGCGCCAGGACTTCAAGCGCCTGGGCGTGATCGGCGACTGGGACAACCCCTACCGCAGCATGGATTTCCGCTACGAGGCGGACATGCTTCGCGCGCTGGCGCGGATCCATGAACGCGGCCACGTGATGCGCGGCTTCAAGCCGGTGCACTGGTGCTTTGACTGCCAGTCGGCGCTGGCCGAGGCGGAGATTGAATACGCCGACCGCACCTCGCCAGCAATTGACGTGGCCTACCTGGCCCGGGATCCGGCCGCCGTGGCCGCCGCCTTCGGCGCCACCATCGACGCCGGAACCCTGGTGTCGGTGCCGATCTGGACCACCACGCCCTGGACCCTGCCGGCATCGCTGGCGGTCTCGCTGGGCGCGGGCCTGGACTACGTGCTGGTACAAGGCCCGGCGCGCAACGGCCAGCCGCAGCTGCTGGTGCTGGCCGAGGCGCTGGCCGAGGGCGCGCTGAAGCGCTACGGCGTTGAAACCGTGCAGGTGCTGGGCCATGCCAAGGGGCAGGCGCTGGAGCACATGCTGCTGCAGCATCCGTTCTATGCCGGACGTGATATTCCGCTGATCCTCGGCGATCACGTCTCGGCCGAGGACGGCACCGGCGCCGTGCACACGGCCCCCGGCCACGGCCAGGAAGACTTTGCAGTGGGCCAGCAGTACGGCATCAATGCCCGCTACGGTGCGGCCGAGCTCAACCCGGTCGATGCCCGCGGTGTGTACCTGGATGCCACCGCGCCGGCTGGCGCTGCCGCGATTGCGGGCATGCACATCTGGAAGGCCAACCCGCTGATCGTCGACACCCTGCGCGAGGGCGGCAGCCTGCTGGCCCATGAGGACCTCAAGCACAGCTATCCGCACTGCTGGCGGCACAAGACGCCGGTGGCATTCCGGGCCACCCCGCAGTGGTTCATCTCCATGGATCAGGCCCACCTGCGCCGCGACGCGCTGGCCGCGGTCGAAGATGTGCAGTGGGTGCCCGACTGGGGCCGCGCGCGCATCGCCGGCATGGTTGAAGGCCGTCCGGACTGGACCATCTCGCGCCAGCGCTACTGGGGCGTGCCGATTGCCCTGTTCGTGGACCGTGACACCAGCGAGCCGCATCCGGACTCGGCCGAGCTGATGCGCAAGGTGGCCGATCTGGTGGAGCGCGAGGGCGTGGATGCCTGGTACGCGCTGGATCCGGCCGAACTGCTGGGCGCGGAAGACGGCGCCCGCTACGACAAGGTCACCGACATCCTTGATGTGTGGTTCGATTCGGGTGTCAGTCATGCCTGCGTGCTCGCCCAGCGCCCGGACGACGGCCTGCGCAAGCCCGCCGACCTGTACCTGGAAGGTTCCGACCAGCACCGTGGCTGGTTCCAGTCCTCCCTGCTCAGCGGCGTGGCGATGGATGGCGTGGCGCCGTACCGCCAGGTGCTGACCCATGGGTTCACCGTGGATGCGTCCGGCCGCAAGATGTCCAAATCGCTGGGCAACGTGGTGGCCCCGCAGAAGGTGATGGACGCGATGGGCGCCGATGTGCTGCGCCTGTGGATCGCCGCGGCCGACTACCGTCACGAGATGTCGGTGTCCGACGAGATCCTCAAGCGCGGCTCCGATGCCTACCGCCGGATCCGCAACACTGCCCGCTTCCTGCTGGGCAACCTCAACGGCTTTGATCCGTCCGCCCACCTGCGCCCGCTGGACGACATGGTGGCGCTGGACCGCTGGATCGTGCACCGCGCCCACCAGCTGCAGGAGAAGATCACCGCCGCCTACGCGCGCTACGACTTCCCGGAGATCGTGCAGGCGCTGTCGAACTTCTGCAGCGTGGATCTGGGTTCGCTGTACCTGGATGTGACCAAGGACCGCCTGTACACCATGGGCGAGGATTCGCGCGGCCGGCGCAGCGCGCAGAGCGCCATGTACCGGATCGCCGAGGCCTTCGTGCGCTGGGTCGCGCCGATCCTGGCTTTCACCGCCGAGGAGATGTGGACGCATATGCCGGCCGTCACCGATACCGGTCCGCGCGCGGAGAACGTGCTGTTCGCCACCTGGTACGAAGGCCTGGCGCCGATGCCGGCCGATGCGGCCCTGTCAGCGGAAGATTTCGACCGTCTGCTGGACCTGCGCGAGCGGGTGGCCGCGGTGCTGGAGCCGATGCGCGCCAGCGGCGAGATCGGCGCCGCGCTGCAGGCCGAGATCACCCTGCGCTGCGATGACGCCACCCGCGACTGGCTGGCGCCGCTGGCCGACGAGCTCCGCTTCCTGCTGATCAGCGGCGACGTGGCGATCGAGGCGGGCGGGGATGCGGCTGAGCCCGGCATCGTTGCCAGACCGTCGGAGAAAGCCAAGTGCGTGCGCTGCTGGCATTATCGCGCCGACGTGGGCGCCGTTCCGGAGCATGCGGAGATCTGCGGGCGCTGCGTGTCCAATATCGAAGGCCCCGGCGAGGATCGCCAATGGTTCTGATGCCGATGCCCGCCGTCACGCGGCTTCGCGTGCATGGCCCGTCTCTGCGGGGTGAGTCATGAGCCCGGTGGTCAAACCCAACGCGCTGCCCTGGCTGCTGGTCTCGGTGCTGGTGATCGCGCTCGACCAGCTGACCAAATGGTGGGTGCTCACCAGCCTGCCGGAATTCACCCCGGTGCCGGTGATCGAGGGCTTCTGGAACTGGTATCGCACCTACAACACCGGCGCGGCGTTCAGCTTCCTGGCCGGGCAGGGCGGCTGGCAGAAGTGGTTCTTCACCGTGCTGGCCTTCGGCATCAGCGCCGTGCTGGCCTGGTGGATGGCCCGCACCCCGCGCAGCGACTGGAGAACCGCGCTGCCGTTCGCCCTGGTCATCGGCGGGGCCATCGGCAACGTCATCGACCGCCAGCTCCACGGTCACGTGGTGGATTTCATCCAGTGGTACTGGGGCGACTACTACTGGCCGTCGTTCAACGTGGCCGACGCGGCCATCGTCGGCGGCGCGATCGGTATCGCCCTGTTCGGCATCATCGGCGCGAAAAAAACCGATCCCAGGTAGGCATGCGCCCCGCGCGCACGCTTTCCCGCCTGCGAGGCGCCGCTACAGCGCCAGTGCAGGTATCGGTGAGGCGCGAGGGGTAGAATTGGGGGTATGGATATCGTCCTTGCCAACCCCCGCGGCTTCTGTGCCGGCGTCGACCGCGCGATCGAGATCGTCAAGCGGGCCATTGAAACCCTGGGCGCGCCGATCTACGTGCGCCACGAGGTGGTCCACAACCGCTACGTGGTCGACGACCTCAAGCAGCGCGGCGCGATCTTCGTCGAGGAGCTCGATGAGGTGCCCGACGGCAACACCGTGATCTTCAGCGCCCACGGCGTATCCCAGGCCGTGCGCGCCGAGGCCGACCGCCGCGGGCTGAAGGTGTTTGACGCCACCTGTCCGCTGGTGACCAAGGTCCACTTCGAGGTGTCGCGCAACTGCCGCGCCGGCCGCGATGTGATCCTGATCGGCCATGCGGGACATCCAGAGGTTGAAGGCACCATGGGCCAGTGGCGGCGGGAAGCCGGCACCGGCGAGATCTACCTGGTCGAGGACCTGGACGACGTGGCCACGCTGGCCCCCGGCCAGCCGGAGAACCTGGCCTATACCACCCAGACCACGCTGTCGGTGGAT
>DXCY01000151.1 GCA_019115725.1 Candidatus Luteimonas excrementigallinarum | reverse complement strand
CTGCCGCTGTACCAGGCGCTGGCCCGACACCTGCGGCTGGAGGCGCTGGTGGTGGGCAGCCGGCGCCAGCAGCAGGACATGATCCGCGCGCTGGAGGTGGGCGGGATCCGGCCGGTGATCGACCGGCACTTCCCGCTGGACGAGCTGGTGGCGGCGTTCCGCTACCAGGAGAGCGGCCAGCACTTCGGCAAGATCGTGATCGACATCTGAGCCGTTCAGTCGTGACATCGGCTTGCGGCATCATGGACGCATGACAGCAGGAAACAGGACAGCGGCGGCCGGATCCGCCGCCAGCGGCATGCTGCGCAGCATGCTCACGGTGCGCCCACTGGCGCGGCCGCGGTTCGCGTTCGCCGCGCGCTCGGGGCTGTGCATGGGCGTGCCGGTGCTGGTGGGTTGGCTGGCCGGTGATCTGCAGGCCGGGATGATGGCCGCCACCGGTGGCTTCACCGCGCTCTACGGGCGCGGCCGGCCCTATCGCAGCCGCGCGGTGGAGCTCGGGATCATTGCCCTGGCGTTCGCGCTGGTAGTGGGGATCGGCAACGCGGTATCCGCGGTGCCGTTGGCGGTCGTGCCCACGGTGGCACTGATCGCGATGCTCTCCACCTGGCTGGGCAACGCGCTGCGGATCGGCCCGCCCGGGGCGTACATGTTCATGATGGCCTGCGCCGCGGCCACGGCCATGCCGGCAGATCATCTCAGCCCGGCCGAGGCCTTCGTGCTGGTGCTGAGCGGCGGGGCTTTTGCCTGGGCGGCCCACATGTGCGGCGCGCTGGTGCGCCCGCGCGGGCCGGAGGAACGGGCGGTGACCGCGGCGGCGCGGGCGGTGGCGTCCTATATCGAGGCGGTCGGCTCGGCGCGCGAGGGCGCGGCGCGGCAGGTGGCCGCCCATGCGCTCAGCGATGCGTGGAATGCGCTGGTCAGCTTCCAGCCCGCGCACGCCGGTACCGATACCACCCTGGCCGGACTGCGCCAGCGCACGCGTGCACTGAACGGGCTGTTCTCCCGGGCGATGGAAACCGCGGCCGAGGGCCGCGCGCAGCTGGCCGATGCGCCGGTGCGCGCCCGCCAGCTGGGCGACCTGGCCCAGGATCCGCCCGCTGACCTGGTGGCAGCCGGTACCCGGGCGCCGCTGGGCCATCCGGATGCGCGTGCGCTGCTGCGCGAATCGCTGCGCCTGCGCTCGATGTCGATGCTGGTGGTCGGCCGGGTGGGCCTGGCGGCACTGGTGGCCGGCGCCATCGGCGCATTGTTCGATCTGGAGCGCGCCTACTGGGCGGTGGCCGCGGCGGTGCTGATGCTGCACCAGGGCCGCGAGTGGCTGGGCCTGGTCCAGCGCAGTATCGAGCGCGTGGCGGGCACCTGGATCGGGCTGCTGCTGGCCGGGGCGCTGCTGTGGCGCTATCCGGAAGGCCTGTGGCTGGTGCTGGTGATCGTGGTGCTGCAGTTCACCATCGAGATGCTGATCCTGCGCAACTACGCACTGGCGGCGATCTTCATCACCGCGGCGGCGCTGACGCTGGCCACCGGCGGGGTGCCGGTGCCGGACCTGGGCGCGTTCCTGCTGGCCCGCGGGGTGGATACGGCGGTGGGCTGCGCGGTGGCGCTGGTGGTGTACCAGGTGACCTGGCCGCGCGCCTCGGCGGCGCTGATTCCCGAGCAGCTGACCCGCACCTTCACCGCGATCGGTACCGTGGCCGGGCAGCTGGCCACGGGCGAAGTGGCCAGCGATACGGCCCGTCTGGCACGGCGCGAACTGCAGCATCGCTGCTTCGCCCTGTCCGAGGCCTACCAGCAGGCCACGGCGGCCTCGCGCCAGCCGCGGCAGGAGGTGGAACGGATGTGGCCGGCCATTGCCGCTACCGAGGAGCTGGCGTTCCGGGTATTGACCTCGTGCTGGGCCATCGAGCGGCTGGACCCGGAGGCTGGTCGCGCGACCGCCCGGACCCTGTTTGGCGAGGGCGGGCTGCAGGCGCTGCGCGATGCGCTGGGAGAAGCCGCGCGTGCAGTGACGGATGGCCGGGTGGTGGGCGAGGTGCCATCCGTGCCCGCGTTCCTGCGCCAGGAGGTGGCCGCGCTGCATCGCGGCCTGCATCGCGAGGGCGCTTGAACGGGATGGCCCATCAGGTGGCATCAGGGCGCCAGGGGAGTATCTTTGGCCTTCTCGCAATCCTCCGGAATTCCCGTCATGCGCCTGATCACCGCTGCACTGCTTCTCGCCTCCGTCCTGACCGTGCACGCCGCCGAGCCTGTTGCGTACGGTGAGGCCTTTGAGGACGCGCCGGCCGTGCCGGTGTCCGCGGCCATTGCCGATTTCGAGGCCCACGCCGGCCAGCCGCAGGTGTTCAGCGGTCGCATCACCGAGGTGTGCCAGACCAAGGGCTGCTGGATGATGCTCGAACACGAGGGCGAAGCCGCCCGGGTGATGTTCGGCAACCACGCTTTCTTCCTGCCCAAGGACGCCACCGGCAGCGCCGTGGTGCACGGGGTGCTGGAGCGCAAGGAGCTGACGCCGGCGCAGGTGGAGCACTTCACCGATGACAGCGCCAGCGGCCAGCCGGCCGCGGCGGTCGAGTACCGCATCGTTGCCGACGGCGTGCGCGTCAGCTCGTAACGCTGCTGCTCAGGCGCCCGGCAGGGCAACCACCTCGTTGACCACGCTGTAGTGGCTGATGCGGGCGCCGTCCCAGTGATAGTGCAGGTGTGGCCCCTGCGCGGCCGGGCCCACCAGGTCGGGATAGAACACCGCCACCGCCTGTCCGCCGCGGTGGCGAACGCTGTCGTACACGATCCCGTCGCTGCCCGCGGCATGCCATGTGCGCGCGGCCTGCTGGCTGGCAGCGTAGCTGTCGGGATCATGCAGCTCCGGCCAGCCGTCGCGAATGTCATGGAAGCGGCCGGCCACATTGGCCAGGTAGCAGCGCATCTGCAGCGTGCAGGGCGGCTCGGCGGTATGGGCCAGGAAGCGCGAGCGGTGATAGACCGTTTCGGCGATCGCCGTTTCGCGCTCACGTCCGGCGTAGTACACGCCCCAGCTGCCATCCGAGAAGCGCGAGCCGTCGGGGCTGGGATGGGTGAAGGCAGCCATGACCGGCGTGGTGCCCGGCCCGCTGATGCGCCGGTCCGGCGGGACCAGCGACAGCTGCCCCAGCTCCTGGCGCAGGCGCGGGTTGGTCAGGCCTTCCAGTTCGAACAGGGCATCCAGGTCTTCCGGCGCGGCGATGCGGTCGAACAGGCCCACGGGCGGGAAGCGGCTGGGCACGATGCGCCAGCTCGGCCGCCACGCCACCCGGATCCGCCGGGGCACGGCACCCGCGCTCATCCGCGCTGCGCATCCAGGTACTGGCGCACCACGAACAGATCGGCCACCTGACCGCCCAGCATGCGATCCAGCGCACTGCGGCCACCAAACAGCGGCGCCTGGTTGGGGCGCTTGATCCAGGCATCGGCCTGCGCAGGGTTGGCGAACAGCACCTGCAGCGCCTTCCAGATCCCCAGCAGATAGCTGATGCGCTCCAGCGTGTCGCGCGGCAGGGCACCATCCAGATCACGCTTCCAGCGGAAAAAGGTGGAGCGCCCGGGGCTGCCGAGCAGCATCCGTTCCTGCTCCGCGCTCAGCTCCCACAGGCGGGTGATGTTGAAAAACGCCCGCAGGGCTGGACCGGCGAGATCGCGGCGGGGGGCGGTGGGCTGCTGGATTGCGGGATGTGCCATGAGGAAAGGGTAGTCCCGATTGGGACTATTATCAATATTTATCCTGAACGGGATGGCCTGGGCGCCGCAAACAGAGCGTCCTCCCGCCGCAACACGAGTCCCCGCATCGGGGTGCGATCATGGCCCGCAGATCAGTCAGGAGAAGATTCCATGGGCGACACCATGACCGTCATTGCCATCCGCGATGGCGCCGGGCCGGCCGATGCACTGCACCCAGTGCAGGCGCCGCGACCGGTCGCGGCCGAGGGCGAGGTGCTGCTGCGGGTCGCGGCGGCCGGGGTGAACCGGCCGGACATCGTGCAGCGCGAAGGCCGCTATCCGCCGCCGCCCGGGGCGCCCACCGCCCTGGGCCTGGAAGTGGCCGGCGAGGTGGTACAGGGCGCCGGGCGCTGGCAGCCGGGCGACCGGGTCTGCGCGCTGCTCGGCGGCGGTGGCTATGCGCAATACGTGGCCGTGGATGCCCGCCATGTGCTGCCGCAGCCTGTGGGACTGAATGAAGTGCAGGCGGCCGCGCTGCCGGAAACGCTGTTCACCGTGTACGCCAATGTGTTCGAACACGGGCGCCTGCAGGCCGGGGAGACGCTGCTGGTGCACGGCGCGACCTCCGGCATCGGCGTGGCCGCGATCCAGATGGCCAAAGCTGCCGGAGCGCGGGTGATCGCCACCGGCCGCGGGGCCGAAAAGGCACAGGCGGCCCGGGATCTGGGAGCCGATATCGCCATCGACAGTACG
>DXCY01000150.1 GCA_019115725.1 Candidatus Luteimonas excrementigallinarum | reverse complement strand
CGCTTCGGAAGAAATGGAGCACTGCACGCCGGTTCCGGATGCATCGCTGCGGGGCAACTACCTGCTGCTGTTCGATCCGCTGGATGGCAGCAGCAATATCGACGTGAACGTCTCGATCGGCACCATCTTCTCGGTGCTGCGCGCCCCGGAAAACGCCGGTGAGCCGCGCGACGGGCATTTCCTGCAGCCGGGCACCGACCAGATGGCGGCCGGCTACTGTATCTATGGGCCCCAGACCCTGCTGGTACTGACCGTGGGCAACGGCACCCACGCCTTCACCCTGGATCGCGAGCTCGGCGCGTTCGTGCTGACCCGGCGCGACATCCGGATTCCGGAGGAAACGAAGGAATTCGCCATCAACATGTCCAACCAGCGCCACTGGGAGGACCCGATGCAGGCCTACGTGACCGACCTGCTGGCCGGTGAAACCGGGCCGCGGGGCAAGAACTTCAACATGCGCTGGGTGGCCTCGATGGTGGCCGATGTGCACCGCATCCTGACCCGCGGCGGCATCTTCATCTATCCCTGGGACCGGCGCGAGCCGGACCGGCGCGGCAAGCTGCGCCTGATGTACGAGGCCAACCCGATGGGCATGCTGGTCGAGCAGGCCGGCGGCGCGGCCAGCGACGGCCGCCGCCGGATCATGGAGATCCAGCCGGACAAGCTGCACCAGCGGGTGCCGGTGTTCCTGGGCTCGCGCAAGGAAGTGGAGGAAGTCTGCCGCTACCACGCCGAGCACGACGCCGCCGGCGGCGAGCGCCCGCCGCAGTAGCGGGCGGCGCGGGGGCGGCGGGCCAGGTGCGCGCCGACCCCGGCGGGCGGTTGGCGTGCGCCGGGCCGGTGTAAGCTTCGGCCATGGCGCCCGACGATCCGGACGGAATCACCCAGACACTGACCCGTTTACGGGTCGAGCATCGCGAGCTCGACCAGGCGATTGTGCGCCTGCACGAAGACATCGCCAGCGATGAGCTGGCCCTCAAGCGGATGAAACGGCGCAAGCTGCAGCTGCGCGATGCGATCGCGCGCCTGGAGTCGGCGCAGATCCCGGACGAGCCGGCCTAACCCGCCTCGTCCGGCGCCTCTTCCGGCCTGGCCGCTTCCGGGCTGACCTTCTCGATGGTGTGGCGCAGCTCGCGGCCCAGGATCAGCTTGGCATCGCGGGCCCAGCCGTCCAGGCGCTGGTCGAAGGTGAGCTTGCTGTTGCCGTCCAGCTTCACCAGCTCCAGCTCGCGCAGCTTCTGGATGAAGCCGCGGAACAGGCTCTTGTCGAAGAACTCCGGCGCCGCCGGTGCGTACAGCAGGCTCAGGCGCTGGGCGGCCAGCTGGCACAGGCTTTCCAGCTCGCCCGCGCCCAGCGTGCCCGGGCCGTTCTTGGCCAGTACCGAGATGGCGATGTAGTAGCGCTCGAACGCCTGCTGCAGCGGATGGCCCAGCGCGCGCAGGCGGAACACCTCGTCGGTCTGCCCGGCACTGCGCTGGTAGATCCCGCCGTCGTCATCGCCCATGCGCTGCAGCAGGCCTTCGCGCTCGAAGACCTCCAGGGTCAGGCCGATGCGTTCGGCGAAGGTGTCCGCATCCCAGGGCAGAAACAGCTCGGCCTGCAGGAACGGGTACAGCTCCGCGCCCAGGCGCAGCAGGGTGTCGTGGCTCATGCGCCGGTTGTTCAGGAAACAGCAGGCGATCCATGCCGAAGCGGTGAACAGGTGCACCACGTTGTTGCGGAAGTAGGAAAGCAGTACCGCCTTGTCGCCATCCACGCTCAGCACGTCGCCAAGCGGGTGGGCGACGCGGTTGAGGATGCCGATTTCCTCGCCGTGGGCCACGATCTCGGCCGGCGTGTGCGGGGTCACCGTGACCAGCTCGCTGTAGGGCACTTCGGCCAGCAGGGTCTTGGACAGGGTGATCTGGGCCAGCAGGTCGGCTTCGCCCATGGCGTGCTTGGGCGTGGACAGCAGGGCCAGGGCCAGCAGGTTGACCGGGTTCACGTCGGCGGCGCGGTTCACGTTCACCTGGATGCGCTCGGCGATGCCGTCCACCGTGGCCGACAGCCAGGCCGGCTTCTCGTCCTCGCCGATCGAATTGCCGTCCCAGTCCGGGGCTTGCTCGGCCAGAATATCGTTGAGCGGGATCGCCTCGCCGAAGTTCACCACCACCTGGCCGTAGTTGGAACGCAGCACCCGCGGGATGCCGCGCAGCAGCTGCCAGATCGATTCCTTCTTCTTGTTCTTGCCCGACAGCTCGTCCAGGTAGCTGTTGCCCTCCATCAGCTTCTCGTAGCCGATGTAGACCGGCTGGAACAGCACCGGACGGGTGGGCTGGCGCAGATAGGCGCGCACGGTCATGGCCACCATGCCGCCCTTGGGGGCCAGCAGGCGGCCGGTACGCGAGCGCCCGCCCTCGATGAAGTATTCGATTGAATAGCCGCCGGCCACCAGCTGGGCCACGTACTCGGTGAACACCGCCGAATACAGCGCGTTGCCGCGGAAGCTGCGGCGGATGAAGAACGCTCCGCCCTTGCGCAGGATGGTGCCGATCACCGGCAGGTTGAGGTTGATGCCCGCGGCGATATGCGGCGGCACGATGCCGCGCACGTAGAGCAGGTAGCTCAGCAGCAGGTAGTCCATGTGGCTGCGGTGGCAGGGCACATAGATGATCTCGTTGCCCGGGGCCACGGCCTTCAGCCGGTCCAGGTGGTGCACCAGCACGCCGCGGTAGATCCGGTTCCACACCGTGGTCAGCAGGAAACTGGCCGAGCGCACCAGCGGGTGCGAGTAGTCGGCGGCGATTTCCCAGGCGTAGCCGTGGGCCTTCTTCCACGCGTCCTGCGGGGTGCTGTTGTCGCGCCGGGCCTGGTCGGCAATGGCGTCCTTGACCGAGGGCGTGGTCAGCACCTTGTCGATCAGCAGGCGGCGGGTGGACAGGTCGGGCCCGATCACCGCCTCGCGGATGCGGTTGAAGTGGGTGCGCAGCACCCGCGACACCTTGCGCACGGTGCGCTCGGGCGTCAGGCCTTCCTCCACGCTGGCGCGCAGTTCCACCGGCGCGGCAAAGCGGACCATGGTGTCGCGGCCGTTGAGCAGGATGGTCAGCAGCCGGCGGAAGCGGCCCACCAGCGCCCAGTTTTCCGAGAACAGCACCGAGAACCAGCCGCTGGCCTTGTCCGGCGAGCGGCCGACGAAGATCGACACCGGCACCAGCAGCACGTCCAGCGCCGGATCCTCGCGGTGGGCGTCGAGCAATCGGGCCAGCGATTCGGAATGGGTTTTCTTGGGCGGACGCTTGCCAGGTGCCAGCGCGCCCAGGGTCGAACCCGCATTGCGCCGCGACAGCGCCACGTAGGCGCGCTTGCGGCCCAGCGGGTCACCGGGCAGGGGCTGCAGCGGCGAGGGCAGGCCGGCCTGGCGGCAGGCGCGCTCCAGGATCAGGGCATTGGACAGGCCATAGTCTTCAAGCACATAGCAGACCGGGCGCCCATCCATGAAGCGCTCCGGGTCGGCCGGCTCGGTTTTCAGGCCGATCCATGGGCCCAGCAGGCCGCCCAGCACGCGGGCCCAGAGCGGGCGCTTGTAGGGCGTCACCGGGGAGCGGGCCGGCGCTGCCGGTGGGGTATCGGTGCTGGCTGCCGTTTCCGGTTCCCCGGGAAAAGGCAGGCGCGACTGGTCGGAAGGCTGCGACATGGGGCCATTATCACCCAGCCGCGCGGGCAACCGGGGCCGCAGGGGCCCGGGCTGGGCCGCTGCGCCGGCTCAGAGGTCGCGGACCAGCCATGCGCCCGGGGGCTGGTCGACATCCGGATCGAGCGCCGCCTGGGCGACCTCGGCCGGGGATTTGCCCGCCTTCCACGCGGCAGCCAGAGCGGCCAGCCGCTCGCGGGTGGCCCGGGTGTAGGCGCCTTCCAGCTCGTTCTGCACTTCGGCGGCGATCTTCTGCGGATACAGGGTGCGAGCCTCCTCGCTGTGGTTGAGCAGCTCGATCAGCCGTTCCAGACTGGTGCGGAAGGTGTCGGCGCCCAGCGGGATGCGCTGGGTGCGCTGCAGGTGCCACACGGTGAGGTATTCCACCGGGCCGAGCAGGCGGCGCGGGGTGGCGCCGAAAAAGTGCCCGCTCAGGCTGCCGGCGGAAAACGGGTTGACCGAATCCGGAAGCCCGGTGGCGCCCCACGAGCTCAGCGCGCCGCCGGGCAGATCCATGCGCCGCAGCGCCGCGCCCAGGGTTTCGGCCAGCAGGCGCTTGGCGCGCTCGTCGTCGCTTTCCGCCACCACGCCCAGCAGGCGCAGGAACATCGGGTAGGAATCCTCGCCCAGGCGCCGGGCCAGGCGCTTGAGCACGGTCAGCCGGTACTCGGGATCGCTGTGCGCGGCCAGGGTGGAGACGAGGCGATCCGCGGCGTCGCGCAGGGCGGCGGGTTCGGGGGCGGGGATGTTCATGGTCGTTGACGGCCGGAGGCAGCCGGCAGGGCCGGGCCCGCGGCGCCGGATATCGGGCGGCAGGAAAGGTCGTCAGGGTATCGCGGCAGGACGCCGTGGGGCGACAGGTCCGGCCAGAAGGCCGGGAAAGAACGGTCAGGCAGCGCCGAGCGCGGCGAAGATCGCGTCCACGCCCTGGTCGGCAGCGGCCGACAGGTCGGCATGGCCGAGGGCGGCTTCGAATGCGCCATCGCCCGGCAGCATGCGCTCGCCACCGGCACCTTCCCAGGCGCTGGCCTGCAGGACCAGCTCACCGGCATCGACATCGCCCTGTGCTGGGCCCTGTTCGCGCGGAGCTTCGACGCGTTCCAGCCCGGCGGGCTGCTGCCGTGCCTGCAGATCGTCCAGCGCAACCTGGTTCCCCAGCCCGCCAAGGCCGGTGAGGTTCAGGTGCGAATTGGAGCCGATGCTGCTCATGGCGGTGCGCGAAGTCCTGTGTGGTGAAAGGAGGCTGAGGTGGAAAGCAGGGCCGGAAAGGGTGATCGCCGGCCCGCTTTGGGGTCGGGATCCAATGTATGGCGATGCCGTCGCGGTGTCACCTCGGGCCGACCCTAGGTCGGGGCGACTGTTTTCCCCTGTTCATTTTTGCCTGTTCAGGAGAGCCGGAATCAACGCACGGATTGCGGCGGCGCGGCCATGCTAGCCTGCCGCACGGTAGCGGGCAAACGCAGGCGGACGGATGGCCGACAAGGGCGACAGCGGCGACAAGACCGAAAAACCGACTCCGAAAAAGGTCCGCGACGCGCGCAAGGAAGGCGACGTTGCCAAAAGCAAGGACCTGACCAGCACCGTCCTGGTGATGGGCTGGGTGGCGGGCGGCTGGATGCTGATGGGCATGATGGGGCGCCGGATCGGCGACCTGTTCGACCAGTCGATGGGCGCGGTGGCGCTGCCGTTCTTCGAAGTGCTGCCGCAGCTGGCCTGGCTGGCGGTGCAGACCCTGCTGTGGATGGTGCTGCCGCTGATGCTCCTGGCGCTGATGCTGGGCGTGCTGATCGAGTTCCTGCAGGTGGGCCCGATCGCCACCATGAAGAAGATGGCGCCCAAGGTGGACAAGCCCAATCCGGTGGAGGGCGTCAAGAAGATGTTCTCCATGGACAACCTGATCGAGCTGGTCAAATCGGTGATCAAGTGCGCGGCGATGATCGGTATCGGCTACGTGGTGCTCAAGGGCATGCTCGAGCGGCTGATGATGCTGCCCCACGGCAGCCCCGCCGGCATGGCCGCCGCGGTCTGGCACGGGATCCAGTGGATCATGCTGTGGACGGTGGTGGTGTTCTTCTTCGTCTCCGCCCTGGACGTGTGGTACCAGAAGTTCTCCTACACCAAGAAGCTGCGCATGAGCCGGCGCGACATCAAGCGCGAGGTCAAGGAGAACGAGGGCGACCCGTACGTGAAGCAGCGGCGCAAGCAGTTGCACCAGGAGTGGGCGCAGCAGAACATGCTCGGCTCCGTGCGCAAGTCGAACGTGGTCGTGACCAACCCAACCCACATCGCCGTGGCCCTGCAGTACCAGCAGGGCGAAACCGACCTTCCCGTGGTGGTGGCCAAGGGCGAGGGCCATCTGGCCGAGATGATCAAGCAGGCCGCCGAAGAAGCCGGCGTGCCGATCCTGCAGAACGTGCCGCTGGCCCGCGGGCTCAACGAGAAGGTCGAGCTGGACGACTACATCAGCGACGAGTTCTTCGACGCGGTGGCCGAGGTGCTGTTCTGGGCCGAAGGCGTGCGCCGCGGCGACCTGGGTAGCGAGGGCCCAGGCGATAGCGGCGCGGGCGGGCAGGCCGGCTGATCGTCCTGCACGGATGCAGGCCTCGCCGGATCAGCCGCCGAAGGTCCGCCGCAGCAGTTCCACCAGGCCGCTGTTGGAGGCCAGCCGGTCCACCAGCACCTCCACGTACACGCCCAGCAGCAGCATCAGGATCGCCGTGGCCAGCCAGGCCTTGATCGGCAGGGTCAGCGCGAACACGTTCAGCTGCGGCGCGAACCGGTTCATCAGCCCGAACGACAGGTCGATGATCAGCAGGATCACCATCACCGGGGCCGCCAGCACCACCAGCGTGCTCATGAACCAGCCGAAGTGGCTGACGAACAGGTTGATCCCGGCCCGGTCCAGGGTGGGGAAGAACGAGGTGGCCGGCCAGATGGCATAGCTGTCCATCAGCAGGCCGAGGAAGATCATGAACGCGCCGCTGGCCATGAACAGCCATGCCGCGAACTCGGACAGGAACTGCCCGTGCAGGGTCACCTGGTGGCCCTGGATCGGATCAAAGGCCTGGGCCATGCCCATGCCCACCTGGTTGTCGATCACCGTGCCGGCGGCCGAGAACGCCCAGAACACCAGCCCGAACAGGTAGCCGATCGCCAGGCCGATGAACAGCTCCTTGAGCACCATCATCGGCCACTGCAGCGTGGTCATGGTGGCGCTGGGCGCGGCCGCGATCGCCACCGGCAGGGCCACGATGGCCAGGCTGACCAGAAAGCTGTTGCGCACCATCGCCGGCATGTTCGACTGGGTGATCAGCGGCAGCATGATGAATGCGCCGATGATCCGCGGCAGGGTCAAACCCAGGGCCAGCATGCCCTCGGTCAGCGAGCCGAACGGGTTCACTGCCGGTAGTCCCTCACCAGGCCGGGGAAGGAATTGAAGATGTGCTCGGTGAAGGTGTACATGCTGCCGCCGATCATCGAGGCGGTCACGAACAGCGCCAGCACGATGGTCAGGAACTTCAGCGCATAGGCGAACGTCTGTTCCTGCAGCTGGGTGGCGGCCTGCAGGAAGGCCACCAGCAGGCCCACCACCGCGGCCGCCGCGATCGGCGGGCCCGACAGCACCAGCACCAGCCACAGCGACTGGCGGGTCAGTTCCAGCACTTCAGCCATGGGCGGCTCCTCCGGTGGCGCGCGCGGTGCTCATGCGATTGCGTAGGTCAGCACCAGGCCGTGCACCAGCTTGGCCCAGCCGTCCACCAGCACGAACAGCAGCAGCTTGAACGGCAGCGAGACGATGGTGGGGGACATCATCATCATGCCCAGCGCCAGCAGGATGTTGGCCACCACCAGGTCGATGATCAGAAACGGCAGGAAGATCAGGAAGCCGATCTGGAACGCCGCGGTCAGCTCGCTCACCGTGAACGCCGGGATCACCACGATGAAGTCGTTCGGCGACAGCGACGCATGGTATTCCTCGGGCATCAGGCGCCGCGCGCTGTCGAGGAAGAACTGCTTCTCGGTGCGGTGCGAGTGGTCGATGAGGAAGCTGCGCAGCGGCTCCTTGCCTGCTTCGGCCAGGCCCAGCAGATAGTTGGCGTCCATGCCGCCGTCAGGCGGTCCGCTCGCCGGTGCCGGCGGCGGTGCAATGATCACCCGCGGTGCCGGTGCGCCCTGCGCGGTGGCAGGCGCCTCCGCGCCCTCCGCATCCGCAGGCACCGGCCCCACGCCGCCGGTCACGGTCTGGAACAGCTCGCCGCGCTCGGGTTCGGCCGCGGCCTGCGCTTCGGCCCGGAGCGCGTCGGCCGCTGCCGGGCTGGTGGACGTGGCGGCGTCAACGCCCGGCGTCGGCGCGCCCTCGCGCATGGCCTCCATTGCCGCCTGCGCGTACGCGGCCTGCTCGGCCTGGCGCTTGCGGATCTGCTCCTGCACATTGGGCGGCGGCGGCCTGCCTTCCGCGTGCGCGCTCACCGCTGCCTGGGTGTCCACGATCACCGGGTACATCACGTAGATCGACAGCACGATCGCCAGGCCGTTGATGACCACGTTCGGCGGCACCTGCTGCAGCCCCAGCGCGTTGCGCAGCAGGCTCAGCACCACCACCATCTTGGTGAAGGAGGTCACCATCACCGCCACGAACGGCGCCAGCGCCAGGCTGACGACGACCATGAGGACCAGCGCCGGGGAGTAATTGCTGAAATCCATGGTCCGGACCTACTTCCAGGACAGCAGACGCACGCCGAGGGTATCGCCAACCGAGACCAGCTCGCCCTGGCCGACCGCCTCGCCGTTGGCGCGGATGGTGACGTTGGCCCCTTCCAGCTGGGCCGGCACCGGGAACACATAGCCCGGCTGCAGTTCGGCCAGCTTGCCGACCGGCATTTCCAGGCGCCCGATCTCGAATACCACCTGGGCCGGCAGGCCGCGCACGGCGGCATCCGGATCGGGTGGAGCGGCGGCGGCTTCCTGCTCGCCGTCTTCCGCGGCCTGGGAAGGGGTATCGGTCATGGGGGAGTCCTCCTGGATGCGTGGAATGGATTGTGCCGGGCCCTCGATGCGCCAGCCGCTGCCGGTGGGCGCCAGGGGCCAGGCAAGGCCGCAGGACCGGGCCTGGAACGCGGGCCGACGGCCGCCACGGCCGACCACGAAGACCGAGCCCGGCGCCAGCGCGGCCAGGTCGTCCGGGGTCAGTGGCGGGATGGCGAACTGCAGCGAGACCGGGGCCGGGATACGGCTCCAGCGGCCCAGACGCGGCGGCGCCTCGCCTTCAAACGGAGGCTCGGCACGGGTCAGCAGGCGCTGCAGCCACTCGGCCGGCAGGCGCAGCGAGCCGTGCAGTCCCGGCGCGCGGCGCGCGGCGTCGGGGTCCTCCGCTGGCGGCTCGTCGTCGATCAGGAAGTCCAGCCACAGCGGCGCGTCCTGTGCCTCGGCCTGCGCGGGCTCCAGCAGCGGGGTGAGGGCAACGCCCAGCGCCTCGCTCAGCCGCATCAGCTGGGCCTCGTGGGCCAGGCTCCAGGCCAGGATCCGCGACGAGCCGCTGAAATCGCTCCAGTGCAGGCCTTCCGCGGCCACCGAGGCGGTGGCCTGCAGGCGCAGGCCGATGCGGGTGCCTTCGGCGTCCAGCTCGAACACTTCCTCCGCCGCGCCCGGCTTGCCGGGCATGAACATCAGCAGGCCGTGGTCGGCCAGCAGCCAGCTGTGCGGCGCCGAGAAGAACGTGCGCAGCGCCTGGGCCTGGGCGGCTGGAATGGCAGGAATGCGCCCGCGCAGCGGCGCGGCCGCCGATGCTGCCGGGGAGGCCGATGCGGCCGGTGCCGCGTTCACGGTTTCAGGCATGCCCGAGTGCCACCTTCATCAGTTCGGGCAGCGAGCGTACCCCGAGTTTGCTCATCATGTTCGACCGGTGCAGCTCCACCGTCTTGATGCTGATGCCGAGGATGTCGGCAATGATCTTGTTGGGCTTGCTGGCTACCACCAGGTCCAGCACCTGGCGCTCGCGCGGGCTGAGCTTCTCCAGCACCTGCTGGTGGATGAAGCCTTCCGAGCGGCTGCGCGCATTGGCCAGCGCGGCGCCGATCGCTTCAACCAGGGTCTCATCGCCAAAGGGCTTTTCGAGGAAGTTGGCCGCGCCCTTGCGGATCGCCTCCACTGCCAGCGGCACGTCGCCGTGGGCGGTGACGAACACCAGCGGCAGGGTGCTGCCGCGGCGGATGAGCTCGTCCTGCAGCTGCAACCCGCTCATGCGCGGCATGCGGATATCGGACACCAGGCAGGCTTCCCCGGTCGGCCGTCCGGCGTCATAGGCGGCCAGGAAATCGGCCCCCGACGCGTACGCGTCCACCTTGAAACCGGCCGTTTCCAGCAGCCAGGCGGTGGACTCCCTGAAACCGTCGTTGTCGTCGACCAGGTACACCAGGACCTGTCCCATCTCATGCCCTCCCTTCGGCGCGCGGCAGGGTGAAACCGAAGATGCTGCCGCCGCCCTCGCGTGGTTCGAAGAACAGCCGTCCTTCGTGGTATTCGATGATCGACCGGCAGATCGCCAGGCCGATGCCGAGCCCGTCCGACTTGGTCGTGTAGAACGGCGAGAACAGCTGCTCGCTCTCCGCCGGGCTCATGCCGCTGCCGCGGTCGCAGACCCGCACCTCGATCTCGCCGTCCAGGTTCACCCGGCCCTCGATGCGCAGGTCGCGCTCGGCCACGTCGACCTCGCGCATGGCTTCGATCGCGTTCTTCACCAGGTTCAGCAGCACCTGTTCCACCATGACCTTGTCGGCGTAGACGTCGGGCAGGGTGGCGGCGAGCGCCACTTCGATGTCCAGCTGCTGGCGCTCGGCCTCCAGACGCAGCAGTTCCAGCACCGTGCCGGCAATCGCGGCCAGGCTGTGGGCATCGCGCCGGGGTTCGCGCGCGCGGACGAACTCGCGCACCCGGGCGATCACCGCCGCGGCGTGTTCGGCCTGGGTGCGCGCAGCCACCAGGGCGCGCTCCACCTGGGCCGGGCCGCCGGCCTGTCCCACCAGGCGCAGGCTGCCGTTGAGGTAATTGACGATCGCCGCCAGCGGCTGGTTGAGTTCGTGGGCCAGGGTGGCGGCCATTTCCCCCACCGACATCAGCCGCGAGGTGAACAGCAGTTTTTCCTGGCGGCTCTTGTGGGAATCCAGGGTCTCGATCCGTTCGCTGATGTCGATCGCGGTCAGCAGCGAGAGGGCTTCGCCCTGTTGCTCGATGTCGCGCCAGTACAGCGAATACCAGCGGCCGTTGTGCGGCGCGCGCACCTCGCGGCCGGCGTCGATGTCCACCTCGCTGGCGCGCAGCGCGCCGAGCAGCCCGGCGCGGCGTTCATGGCCTGCCAGGGCGCCGAATTCGCGCCGGTACTGGTCGTTTGCGGCGCGCAGGCCGCCGTCATCGCGGCCAAAGGCGGCGCAGGCGAACGGCACTGCCTGGAGCAGGGGCTCAAGGTCCGGGATCGGAGTCGTTGCCGCTGTTGCGGGGTCCATACCGGCCATGGCCATCACCTGCCGCCGACCCGTTGCGGCCGTCGTTCCATGCCGCGGGCAATGGGATACCCTGCTGCCGCGCACCGCGCGCGTCCCCTTTTCATTCCTTCACGCCCCCATTCCCGCCATGCCCTATCGCCTGCCTGGTTTCCGTACGGCCCACGTGATCGCCATCGCCGCGCTGACCCTTGTTCCCGGCCTTGCCCTGGCGGCTGCCGCCCCAGCGGCCGTCGCGCCACCGACGTCGTATCTGCGCGAGCTGCTGGGAATCGTGGTGCCGTTGGGGTTCATGATCGTTGCCCTGCTCCTGGTGCTGCGCCTGCTGCGTCGCCGTTACGGCATGACGGGCAGCAACGCCCATTTGTCGGTCCTGCAGATCCTGCCGGTGGGTCCGCGCGAGCGCGTCGTGCTGCTCAAGACCCGTGCCGGGCGCGTGCTGGCCATCGGGGTGAGCGCGCAGTCGGTCAATCTGATCACACGTCTGGAACAGGACGATGTGACCCCCGATCCAGATCCGGAAGAATCCGGCCCGGGGCATACCGCGCCTGCCGCGAAGTCTCCATTAGATGTGCTGCTGCGGCGTTAAGCCTCCGTGATTGGTTTGCATAACGTGATGCTTGTCACGCTATTCGCATGCGGTCTGGCCCAGAACGGAAGTTATCCCTGCTGAAACATCTTCTTTACGCTTCGTACACTTTACATGGCTATCGTAAGTTGGCACAAAGTGACGCATGAGGTCAGCGGTGCTGCAGAAGTCAGGGTGTTCGCGACGCGACATGCGGATGTGTACTGCAGATCAGGTGCCAGGCACGGGATCCACGCCTGGGTTTGATGACGCCGCTGGCCGCGGAACCGGGGGGGAGTAGAGATGCGGGCCCTGATTGGAAACCTGTTCGCCGCGCCGGCTGGCTCGGCGCCACGCCGGCGTCTCGGTTACAGCGACGTGTTCCTGGCCTTTGGCGCGGTGCTGATCATCACCGTGATGATCCTGCCGCTGCCGCTGGTGCTGCTCGACTCGCTGGTGGCGGTCAACATCTCGATCGGCTTCGGCCTGCTGCTGCTGGGTATCTATATTCCCAGTCCGGTGGCCTTCTCCAGCTTCCCCAGCGTGCTGCTGCTGACCACGCTGTTCCGGCTGGCGATCTCGGTGGCCATTACCCGTTCGATCCTGCTCGACGCCGAGGGTGGCCACATCGTGGAAACCTTCGGCGCACTGGTGGCCGGTGGCAACCTGGTGGTGGGCCTGGTGGTGTTTCTGATCATCACCGTGGTCCAGTTCATCGTGATCGCCAAAGGCGCCGAGCGCGTGGCGGAAGTGGCTGCGCGCTTCACCCTGGATGCCATGCCCGGCAAGCAGCTGTCGATTGATTCGGACCTGCGCGCCGGCCTGCTCGACAAGGACGAGGCGCGCGTCAAGCGGCGCCTGCTGGAAACCGAAAGCCAGCTCTACGGCAGCCTCGATGGCGCAATGAAGTTTGTG
>DXCY01000149.1 GCA_019115725.1 Candidatus Luteimonas excrementigallinarum | reverse complement strand
TGCGCGAGTTCCGCCAGTCACGCAACCACATGGCGATCGTGATCGACGAGTACGGCGGCGTTGCCGGCCTGATCACCATCGAGGACGTGCTGGAGGAAATCGTCGGCGAGATCGACGACGAGTACGACGAGGCCGAGGATCCCACCGCCCTGATCGCGGCCCAGGCCGACGGCCAGTACCTGGTGGATGCGCTGACCCCGATCGAGGACTTCAACACGCGCTTCGGGTCGGACTTCTGCGATGACGAGTACGACACCATCGGCGGGCTGGTGACGGCCGCCATCGGGCACCTGCCCGAGGCCGGCGAGGAGCTGACCCTCGGCCGGTTCGGCTTCCGCGTGGCGCGGGCCGATTCGCGCCGGCTGCACTCGCTGCACGTCAGCGTCCACCCCGAAACGGAAGAAGCGTGACCACGCTCCGCAGGGATGCGCCATGCGCACGAAGCCGCGCGGATGCCGGTTCGCGCGCATCGCGCGCTCCTGCGGGGTGGTTACTTCTGCTGCTGTGCCTGCTGATTTCATCGGCGGCAATTGCTGCACCGCGGATCGGTGTGGCGACGATGCAGCCGGGGGACATCTTCTTCGAGCGGTTCGGCCACAACGCGATCGTGGTGGACGACCCCGCCCGCGGCGAGCCGATCTCGTACAACTTCGGCTACTTCGACCTGGACGAGCCGGGATTCACCGCCAACTTCATCCGCGGGCACATGGAGTACATGCTGGCGGCGCTGCCGCTGTCGCAGGACCTGGCCTACTACCGCCACGTTGGCCGCGGCGTATCAATCCAGTGGCTGGATCTGGACCCCGATCAGGCCCGCGCCCTGGCCGCCAGCCTCGAGGAAAACGCGCGGCCGGAAAACGCCCGCTACCGCTACGATTATTTCCTGGACAACTGCTCCACCCGCGTGCGCGATGCGCTGGATGAAGCGCTGGGCGGTCTGCTCGCCACCCAGTTGCAGGGCCGCTCGCGCGGCAACACCTACCGCGCCGATGCCGTGCGCCTGGCCTCGCCCACGCCGTGGATGTGGCTGGGCTTCGACGTGGGCCTGGGACCGGCCGCCGACCGGCCCAATTCGCGCTGGCAGGAGGCGTTCGTGCCGATGCGCCTGGCCGAAGCCCTGCGCGACACCCGCCTGCCGGACGGCCGCCCGCTGGTGATCGGGGAGGTCGAGCTGCTGCCCCATCGCCTGGATCCGGAGCCAGCGGAAGCGCGGCGACACTGGTGGCCCTGGCTGCTGGCGGGACTGGTGGTAGCAGGGCTCATCACGTGGGCGGGCGGCCGATCGCCGGCACGGTTGGCGGCGGCCGCCCTGCCATTCTGGGCGCTGTGCACCGCAGTGGGCGCGCTGATCGCGCTGATCTGGTTCGGCACCGAGCACCGTTTCGGCTGGAACAACTACAACATCCTGCTGTTCAACCCGCTGTGCCTGCTGCTGCTGCCGGGCGCATGGCGCATCGCCCGGGGCCGGGCCGCGGGGCGGCTGTTTGGCTGGGTGCTGGCGGCGGTTGCCCTGTGCGGGGTACTGGCGCTGTTCCTCAACTGGATGCCGGTGCTGCCCCAGCGCAACATGCCGTGGATCTGCCTGCTGCTGCCCCTCCACGCCGCCTTCTGGCTCACCCTCTCCCGCCGCCCTACCCCGCCGTAGGAGAGCGCCGGCGCGCGCCTACTGGCCGGCCATCAGGCGCAGGATCTGGCCGATGAAGTAGGCAATCACGGTGCCTGTGGCGTAGCCCACGGTACCCAGCAGCACGCCCACCGGCGCCAGGGTCGGATGGAATGCACCCGCCACCACCGGTGCCGAGGCAGCGGCACCAACGTTGCCTTGCGAACCCACCGCGACATAGAACAGCGGTGCCTTCACCATCCGCGCCGCAGCCCAGACGGTCAGCACGTGCACCGCCATCCAGATACCGCCGATCAGCAGCAGCTCCGGACGTTCGGCCAGGCGGAGGAAGTTCATCTGCATGCCGATGCAGGCGATCAGGAAATACAGGCACACCGTGCCGATGCGCGAGGCGCCGGCGTTCTCCAGCTGGCGCACGCGGGTGAAGCTCAGCCCCAGGCCGCCGAGCGTGGAGAGCACCACGATCCAGACAAAGTTGGAGTCCAGGCTGAAGCGGCTGGACCAGGCCACGTTGTCCGCGAACCAGACCGCAATCGGGTTGGAGATCGCATGGGCCAGGGCCACGATGCCGAAGCCCACGCCGATGATCACCATCAGGTCGGTCAGGGTGGGAATGCGGGCATTGGCTGCCTCGTACGCGGCGATGCGGTCGCGCATCTCGTCAATGGCGGCGGTGTCCGCGCCGCTGCGCGCATCAATCTGCGCCGCCCGGTTGGCCAGGAACAGCAGCGTGGCCAGCCACAGGCTGGCAAAGGCCACGTCGACCACCGCGAACTGTCCGAACAGGGTGGCATCGACCTCGTAGATCTCGCGGATGGCCACCATGTTGGCGCCGCCACCAATCCAGCTGCCCGACAGCGCCGCCATGCCGCGCCAGGTATCACCGGCCACCGCGGCCGGCCAGAACCACTCCATCAGCTGGAAGCTCACGATGGCGCCGAGCGCGATGCCCAGGGTTCCCGCCACGAACACGAACAGCAGCCGCGGGCCCAGCTTGAGCACGCCCTTCAGATCCACCGACAGAGTCAGCAGTACCAGTGCCGCCGGCAGCAGCACCCGGCTGCCGAAGTAGTACAACTGGCTGGCCTCGCCGTCGATCAGCCCGGCGGTGTTGTAGATCGCCGGGACGAAGTAGCACAGCAGCAGCGCCGGCACCCAGGCGAAGAACTTCTTCCAGAACGGCGTCGGACCGCTGGCCAGATAAAAAATGCCGCCCAGTGAGGCGGCGATCAGGCCGAACACAACAATATCGTTGGTGATCAGCGCGGTGTTTGCAGCGGACTCGATCGCCATTGGCGAATAACTCCCGGATAGCAGACAGAAAGCCGCCCGGCACGGATGCCGGGCGGCGGGGTCGAACGATCAGTTGCCGGTGTAGCGGTCCAGCCAGGCCTTCACCGTCTCGTGCCAGAGCACGCTGTTGTTGGGCTTGAGCACCCAGTGGTTCTCATCCGGGAAGTACAGCAGCTGGGATTCGATGCCCTGCCGCTGCAACGCGGTGAAAGCCGACAGGCTCTGGTCCACCGGTACCCGGTAGTCCCTCTGCCCGGCCACCACCAGCATCGGCACCTTCCAGTCGCCGATGTGACGCGCCGGGTTGTAACGCTCGTAGGCCTCAGGCTTGTCGTACACCGTGCCACCGTGCTCCCACTCGGTGAACCACAGCTCCTCGGTCACCAGGCCCATCGAACGGGTGTCGAACACGCCGTTGTGGTTGACCAGGCACTTCCACGGCTCGTTCCACTGGCTGGCGATCCAGTTGACCATGTAGCCGCCGTAGCTGGCACCGAGCGCGCAGGCGCGGTCACCGTCGAGGAAGTCGTATTCGCCCAGCGCGTATTCCCAGCCCTTCTGCAGATCAACCAGCGGCTTGTCGCCCCAGTCGCCGCTGATCGCGTCGGTGAACTCCTGGCCGTAGCCGGTGGAGCCGTGGAAATCGACCATCACCACCGCGTAGCCGGCGCCGGCATAGGTCTGCGGGTTCCAGCGGTAGCTCCAGCCGTTGCCGAAGCTGCCCTGCGGGCCGCCGTGGATCAGGAAGGCGACCGGGTACTTGCGCCCTTCCTCGTAGCCGGCCGGCTTGACCACCCAGCCGTATACGGTGGCGTTGTTGGCACCGGGGAACGAGAACTGCTCGTACTCGCCCATGGCCACGCCATCGAGCATCTCGGTCGCGCTCGGGGTGATCTGGCGCAGGCTCGAACCATCCGGGCGGGCCACGTACACCACGTCGCCCGTGCCCATGGAATTGCGGCTCAGGGCCAGGGTGTCGCCGGCCAGGGTGAACGAGGTCACCGTGCCATCGGATACCAGCTCAGTCACTTCGCCACTGGCCACATCCACCTGGAACAGCGGGTACTGGCCCGTGTCCTGGGCGGAGACGTAAAGCGAAGAGCCGTCGGCGGAAACCACCACGCTGCCGGGCGAACGGTCCCAGTCCGGGGCGATCTCGCGGCGCTCGCCAGTGGCCAGGTCCAGGGCCATCAACGCGTAGCGGTCGGCCTCGAAACCGGCGCGGGCCATCGCCCGGTAAAACAGGGTGCTGCCGTCCGGGCTGAACACGGGGCCGGTATCGACGGCCGCGTTGTCCGGGGTCAGGTTCACCGGGGTGCCGCTGCCGTCGGCGTTGATGCGGTACAGGTCGAAATCGGTCGACCAGGCCTGCTCCGATCCTTCGATGGTCTTGACGCTGGCCACCAGGGTGGCGCCATCCGGCGACCAGGTGTAATCGGAAGCGCCGCCGAAAGGCTTGGCCGGGATATCACCCGCCAGCCCATGGCTGAGCGAGACCGCTTCCGTCACCAGGGTATCGCCCTGCGGCAACGGCGCCGAGAACAGCTGGTTGCGGCGGCCGTCCTTCCAGGTATCCCAGTGGCGCACGAAGAGCTGCTCGTACAGCACACCGGTGGTCTTGCCTGCCTCGCGCTCATCCAGGCGCGTCTTCGTGCAGCCGAAGTCCACGCCGCAGTCCGGGAACACGTCCACGCTGAAGGCGAACCGGTCGCCGGTCGGCGACAGCTGCCAGGTGCCGATGCCCATGGCGAAATCGGTCAGCTGGCTCGGCTCGCCGCCGCTGGCCGGCATCGCGTACAGCTGCTGGCTGCCATGTTTGGCGCTGAGGAAATACAGGGTCTGGCCATCGGGCGAGAACGCCGGTGCCGACACGCTCCAGCCTTCAGGCGTGATCTGGTGCGGCGGGCGCAGGTCGCGGGTGCGCAGATCGCGCAGGTACAGCGCCGAGCTCGCGCTGTCGGCCTCGAAATCCACCGTACGCTGCGAAAACACCAGGCGGCCGCCGTCGGGCGAAAGCGTGGGCGAGGACACCCGCGGCATGGTGACCAGATCGCGGGCATCAAGACCGCGCTCGGCCATGGCCAGCGAAGGAAGGGCTGCCAGCAGGCACAGGGGCAGCAAAGCGGTTCGCAGCGTCATGAACTCCTCCGGGTTCTGCAAAGCGCCGATGGTAGCCGATGC
>DXCY01000148.1 GCA_019115725.1 Candidatus Luteimonas excrementigallinarum | reverse complement strand
ATCCAGCAGCGCCGCGGAGTCGAACTTGAACATGCCGGCGATCACGCTGGAAGGAAACACCTCGCGCTTGTTGTTGTAGGCCATCACCGAATCGTTGTACGCCTGCCGGGCGAACGCCACCCGGTTCTCGGTGCTGGTCAGCTCCTCGGTGAGCTGCATCATGTTCTGGTTGGCCTTCAGGTCCGGGTAGGCCTCGGCCACCATCATCAGGCGGCCAAGCACGCCGTTGAGCTGGCCCTGGGTGGCGGCCAGCGTGGCCATCGCTTCCGGATCGCCGGGATTGGCCTTGGCCGCTGCCAGGCCCGACTGCGCCGCGGTGCGGGCGGCGGTCACCGCCTCCAGGGTCTCGCGCTCGTGGCTCATGTAGGCGCGCGCGGTTTCCACCAGATTGGGGATCAGATCGAAGCGGCGCTGCAGCTGCACGTCGATCTGGGCGAATGCATTCCTGAATGCGTTACGGGCGGTGATCAGGCCGTTGTAGATCCCCACGCCCCACAGGACCACCACTGCCACCACGCCGAGAAACACCAGGATAATCAGCAGGCTACCCATCAAAGCTCCCCTTATTCATGCAAATGGAATTTGACGCGTTTATGATCGTTCCGCAGGCAAGCATACGCAGGGGACAGACCCGATGAAAGTAAAGAAACGCCGGGGCCGCTGGTCCGCCCATTCGGCGTGGCAGCTGGGACTGATCGGCATGTTGATGCCGCTGGCGCTGGGCACCGCGGCGCAAACACCCACCCAGGCCCCCACCCCGTTTCCGGAAACCATGCCGGCCTTCCCGGCGCCGACTGATGGCCGCCCCACACAGATGCCGCCCCCCGAGGAGCGCATGCCGCTGGCGGAAGGGTTTGACGTGCGCGAGTTCGAAGCCATGGCTGATGCCCTGGTCGAGGGCCAGCGCGTCCCCGGCCTGGCCATGGCGATCGTGCATAACGGACAGGTGCTGAGCGCGCGCGGCTACGGCATCACCGATGTAAAGGCCGCCGAACCGGTGGATGCCCACACGGTGTTCCGCCTGGCCTCGCTGTCCAAATCATTCGCCGGCACCATCGCCGGCGTGCTGGTGTCCGAAGGCGCGATGCGCTGGGACAGCCGGGTGGTCGATTACCTGCCGGGCCTGCGCATGTCCAACCCGGGCGCAGCGGAAAAGATCACCGTGGCCGATGTGCTCAGCCACCGCGTCGGCCTCGGCCGGCACACCTATGACCGCGACATCGAGCGCGGCGCCGAATACAACACCCTGGTCCAGCAGCTGTCGCAGGCCCCGATGACCTGCGAGCCGGGCGACTGCTACGGCTACCAGAACGTGGCTTTCAGCCTGGTGGGCGACGTGGTGTTTGCCACCTCGGGCCAGTTCTTCAGCGAGGCGGTGTCGCGCCGGCTGTTCAAGCCGCTGGGCATGCACGATGCCAGCTATGGGCTGGACGGCATCCAGAACAGCCCGCGCTGGGCCAAGCCGCACGTGCGCACGGGTCGCGGCTGGACCTCGCTCACCCCCAAGCCCACCTACTACCGGGTAGCGCCCGCGGCAGGGGTCAATGCCAGCATCTCCGACATGGCGCAGTGGCTGATCGCCCATATGGGCTACCGGCCCGACGTGCTGCCGGCACCGCTGCTGTCCACCCTGCACGCGCCTATCGTGGGCACGCCGGGCGAGATGCGCGGGCGCAGCGGCTCCTGGCGCCAGCAGCGGCTCAACGCCGCCGGCTATGGCCTGGGCTGGCGCATCTATGACTATTCCGGACACCGCATGGTGTTCCACGGCGGCGCCGTGCAGGGCTACCGCGGCGCGATGGCGATCCTGCCGGAGCGGGACCTGGGCGTGGTGATCCTCTGGAACAGCGGCAGCTCGCTGCCCTCGGGTCTGATGCCGACCATCCTGGATCGTGCGATCGGCCTGTCCAGCGATCGCTGGCTGGCGATCGACTACGACTACGATCCGGATGTCGAGACCGAACTGGATGCCGATACCCGCTACGGCAGCGAGGATCCGCAGGGTCGCGGCGGCGCTTCCACGCAGGTGTCGCACGCGCAGCCGTACTGATTGAATCCCGGGGCACGACCGGCCTTCTCCGGCGGCCCCATGTTTCCACGCAATAAAAAAGCTCCCTCCCGCTGTTTGCGGAGAGGGAGCTTTGGCGTACGCCTGGCGCCTGCGCTTACATCAGCGGCTTGGGCGCATCCTGGATCACGCGGGGCGGCGTCGCCGCTTTCTTCGCTGCGCGAGCCGGACTGGCCTTCTTCACGGCTTTTTTAGCGACCTTCTTCACCGCTGCCTTTTTGGCTGCCTGCTTGGTCGCTGCCTTCTTCGTGGCTTTCTTCGCTACCGTGCCGGCAGCCTTCCTGGCGGCTGCTTTCTTGGCCAGTGCCTTTTTGGCTACGGCCTTCTTGACAACTTTCTTCGCTGCGGCTTTCTTCGCAACCTTCTTGGCTGCAGCCTTCTTCGCTACCTTCCGGGCAACCTTCTTGGCTGCGGCCTTCTTTGCAACTTTCTTCGTGGCCGCCTTCTTCGCTACTTTCCGGGCGACCTTCTTGGCTGCGCCCTTCTTTGCAACCTTCTTCGTGGCCGCCTTCTTCGCTACCTTCCGGGCGACCTTGTTGGCTGCTGCCTTCTTCGCAACCTTCTTCGTGGCCGCCTTCTTCGCTACTTTCCGGGCGACTTTCTTGGTTGCAGCTTTCTTCGCGACCTTCTTGGCAACCTTTTTCGCTGCAGCCTTCTTCGCGACCTTCTTGGCCGCTGCCTTCTTCGCAACCTTCCTGGCGGCCTTCTTCACCGCGGTCTTTTTCGCGACGGCCTTCTTGGCCACTTTACTGGCTGCGGTCTTCTTCGCCACCTTTTTGGCAACCGCCTTCTTCGCCGTTACCTTCTTGACCGCCTTCTTGGTGGCGGCGCGCTTCTTTGCAGCTTTCTTCGTGGCCATGTGATGGCTCTCCTCGTCGTTGAACTTCGCGTTGCTACCTACGGCCCAAACAAAAAACACCCGCGACGGAGTTCGCCACGGGTGTCTCTCGGGACAGGACATGATCGCTGGAAGCAGCGACGACCGAGGCCACCACGTTGACGCTGATGGTGGAGGGCCTGACTGTTCCGGCGCCGTTCGCGTTGATGCCTGTCACCCGTCTGTTGCAGCCATTGCCTGCTTGGGCGAAACCTAATCACGGCCATTTCGACTGTCAACACCTGCATGCCACAACATGCTCCAGGCAGCGCCGACAACAGCCGCTATCGAACGTGACCAATCAATGCGTACGATTGAAGCCACGTATCAGCAGCACATTGCCTTTGCATGCAGACATGTCACGAAACCCTTGTTTACAAGGTGTTTTGAACGCTTTCACTGGTGATGCCTTCCATCCATGCGCCTTTCATCGCAAACACGGAAGTGCTGCGTGCAGTGATGTCATCGGCATCCCGACACGGTTGTCCTGCAGTCACGATCAGCATCGGCTTCCTGCATCGCACAAGCCGGTTTGCGCTGCAATTGCGCGAAGTCCAGAGACGCGAATGCCGGCACTTGGCCGGCATTCGCAGTCGTCCTGATTGGCAGCATCACCTGCTGCCTGGCATCAGTGATGCGTCGATCAGTCGTCCAGCTGTGCAGCGTAGGCGTCGGGATCAAGCATCTCTTTGACCGGCTCCAGATCGTCGGCCTGGACCACGAAGATCCAGCCCTCGCCATAGGCATCTTCGTTGATGGTCTCGGGCTTGTCGGAGAGGTCTTCGTTGACCGCCACGATGGTGCCGGACACCGGGGTGTAGATGTCAGAGGCAGCCTTGACCGACTCGACCACGGCCACGGTGCTGCCCGCTTCCACGGTGTCGCCCACTTCGGGCAGGTCCACGTAGACCAGGTCACCCAGAGACTCCTGGGCGTGCTCTGAAATGCCAACCGTGACCTTGCCGCCATCTTCGACACGCGCCCATTCGTGGGACTTGAGGAATTTCAGATCGCCTGGGATCTCGCTCATGGTTGGCTCCGGATCAGTATGTATGTGGGAGGGAACGTGACTAGTGTAGCCAAGGAGCCGCCCGGCAGGGCAGCCCCGGGGCGGCGCAATCAGCCGTCGATGCCGGGCTGCACCTGGCCTTCGCGCACGAACGGGAAGCGCACCGTGCGCACCGCCACCTCGCGTCCGCGCAGGTCCACCCGCACTTGGCCGGGCTCGCCCGCGGGCACGCGCGCGAAGGCAATCGCCTTGCCAATGGTGGGCGAGAACGTGCCGGACAGGATCTGCCCTTCGCCGGCATCGGTCAGCACGCGCTGGCCGTGGCGCAGCACGCCCCGATCATCCATCACCAGGCCGATCAGCTGCTGCGGCACGCCCTGCGCCTGCTGCGCTTCAAGCGCCTTGCGGCCGATGAACTCGCGCCCTTCGTCCAGCGACACGGTCCAGCCCAGGCCGGCCACGTAGGGAGTCACCTCTTCGTCCATGTCCTGGCCGTAGAGGTTCATGCCGGCTTCCAGACGCAGGGTGTCGCGGGCGGCGAGACCGGCCGGCTTCACGCCCGCCTCGGCCAGGGCGTTCCAGAACGCCACCGCGTCGCCTTCCGGCAGCATCACTTCGAAGCCGTCCTCACCGGTATAGCCGGTGCGCGCAATGAACAGCCGGGCGCCGCTGAGCGCGGTCGCCTCCAGCGCGGCGAAGCGGCCCAGGCTGCTGATCGCTTCGCGATCGCTTTCCGCCAGCAGGCCGATGACCGCTTCACGCGCCTGCGGACCCTGCACGGCGATCACCGCCAGCTCGGCGCGCTCGCGCACTTCGACGTCCAGGCCTTCCACCTGCTTGCCGATCCAGGCCAGGTCCTTGTCGCGGGTGCCGGCGTTGGCCACCATCCGGTAGCGGTTGTCTTCCAGCAGGTACACGATCACGTCGTCGATCACCCCGCCCTGCTCGTTGAGCATGCAGGTGTACAGCGCGCGACCCGGCTTCTTGAGCTTGTTGATCGAGTTGGCGAACAGGCGCTCCAGGAACTCGCGCGCCTGCGGTCCGAACAGGTCGATCACCGCCATGTGGCTGACATCGAACATGCCCGCCGACCGCCGCACGTGATGGTGCTCCTCGATCTGCGAGCCGTAGTTCAGCGGCATGTCCCAGCCACCGAAGTCGACCATTTTCGCGCCCAGCGCGCGATGGGTTTCATTGAGGACGGTCTTGCGGAGCATGGCGCACCTGTAGTTGTGTGGGCGGAGCCCTGCATTATCCCAGATACACCTGCCCCGCGGCCCACCCGGACCGGACCTATCCGGCGGCCGACTCCGCCGCCTGCTCCGCCGGCTCCACCTGCAGGCTCACGCCGTCGGTGCCGACAATGCGTACCGGACGACCCACGTCGAGCGGCGGACCCTCGACCACCCAGAACGCATCGCCGATCTTCACCCGTCCGCGGCCGGCAACGATCGCACTCTCCAGCACGACCACCCGGCCAACGTGCTGGGCGGCGCGCCGGTTGAGCGTGGGCCGATCACTCTCGCGCGCCCGGTGGCGGAACCACTTGCGGTAGATCTGGATGGACACAAAGCTCAGCACCACGAAGGCGGCCACCTGCACCAGCAGCGGAATGCCGGGAATCGCCAGCACCGCCACGAACACCGCCGCCGCGGCAAAGCCCATCCACAGCATGAAGGCGCCGGGTGCCAGCGCCTCGGCCGCGAACAGCAGCAGCGCCACCGCTCCCCACACCACCACCTCCCAGCGCATGATCAGCCTCCCCGCCGTGCGACCACCCGGGCCTGGGTGGCATCCTGCTGCTTGCCCAGCGCCTCGCGCGCGATCTCGGCCACGCCGGCGATCGAGCCGATGATCCCCGAGGCTTCCATCGGCATCAGCACGAATTTCTGGTTGGGCGCGGTGGCCAGCTTCTCGAACGCTTCCACGTATTTCTGGGCCACGAAATAGTTGATGGCCTGCACGTCGCCCTGGGCGATGGCGTCCGACACCAGCTGCGTGGCCTTGGCCTCGGCCTCGGCCAGGCGCTCACGCGCCTCGGCTTCGCGGAAGGCGGACTCCTTCTCGCCTTCGGCCTCCAGGATCGCGGCCTGCTTCTCGCCTTCAGCGCGCAGGATCTCCGACTGGCGATGGCCCTCGGCCTCCAGGATCACCGCACGGCGCTCGCGTTCGGCCTTCATCTGCCGTGCCATCGCGTCCACCAGGTCGCGCGGCGGCTGGATATCGCGGATTTCGATGCGGGTGACCTTGATGCCCCAAGGATTGGTGGCGTGGTCCACCACATCCAGCAGCTGGGCATTGATCTTCTCGCGGTTGGACAGTGATTCGTCCAGATCCATCGAGCCGATCACGGTACGGATGTTGGTCTGCACCAGGGCGATGGTGGCCACTTCCAGGTTCGCCACCTCATAGGCCGCCTTGGCAGCATCCAGCGCCTGGAAGAACACCACGCCGTCCACGCGCACCACCGCGTTGTCCTTGGTGATCACGTCCTGGCTGGGCACATCCAGCACCTGTTCCATCATGTTGATCTTGCGGCCCACGCCGTAGATCACCGGAATCAGGAAATGCAGGCCCGGGCCCATCGTATGGGTGTATTTGCCGAACCGCTCCACCGTCCACTCATAGCCCTGCGGGACCATGCGCACGGTCTTGAACAGTACGATCACCCCGGCCACCAGCAGCACCACGGACAGGAATCCAGTTGCTCCCATTACCCCTCCTTAGATTGTCCGGCCAAGGCGTTTGGCCACAGGCGGAGTATAGGGCTGCGGAGCGCCTGTCTGGCCGGGGCGTCCGGTCAGATCACTTGGTGAGGATCAGCTTGTCGTTGCGGGTGTGGCGCAGCCGGTAGCACTCGCCACCGTGGCGGATCAGGATTTCGCGCCGGCCACGCAGCAGGCGGGCGCTGTCGTACTCGGACACCGCGGGGGTGGCTGCGGACGGGCTGCGCAGATCGGCTCCGGTGGAAACGGAACCCGGGTTTTCGTCACAGGACGGGATGGAAAGCATCGGACAGTTCCAGTTGGCTGGGGAGACTGGGATGCTAATGATTCTCATTTGACTGTCAAGCCTGCCATGCCGCCAGCGAATGAGGCGGTATGCTGCCGGCGGGGACAGACCGGCATCGGGGAGGCGTGACATGGACAAACGCCCGTCCAGGATCATCAGCGAGCTGCTCGCGCGACCGGACCAGCTGGCGCTGGAAATGGGCGCCGAGGGCGAGCTGCTGGTGGCGCGGGTGCGGGCCATCGGCTGCGCAGTCGCGCTGCTGCTGCCCGCCCTGGTGCTGTTGGGCGGGGGCACGGTGCGCGAAGCCATGATCGGGCTGACCTCGGCAGTGGTGATCAACGTCTTCGCCCAGGTGTGGCTGGCCCTGGCCCGCAACGCCCGCCGCTACCCGTGGCTGCCGCTGGCCAGCAGCATCTGGGATGTCACCGCCACCAGCTGCGTTCTGGCAACGCTGGCCTTTCATGATCCGGTCGCCGGCACCGGCAGCCTGGTGGTGTGGTGCTTCTACGTGGTCTCGATCCTGCTGACGGCGCTGCGCCATGACGGGCGGCTGACCCTGTATATCGGCGCGCTGGCCACGGTGCAGTACGCACTGCTGGCGGCGCTGATCTTCGCCCTGGCCCCGGCCGAGCTGCTGGTATCGGTGGATTACGGCACGGCCTCGATCGCCGGGCAGATGCAGCGCGTGGTTCTGCTGCTGCTGGTGACCCTGGTGACGGCCACCATCGTGTACCGCATGCAGCGGCTGGTGGCCATGTCCGGCCGCGACGGACTGACCGGCCTGCCCAACCGGGCCTGGCTGCTGCAGAGCATGCCGCGGATCTTTACCGCTGCGCGCAGCAGCGGCGCTTCGCTGACCCTGGCCCTGCTGGACCTGGACGGGTTCCGGCGCATCAACGACGAAACCGGCCACCAGAGCGGCGACCGCGCCCTGCGCCAGGTGGCCTCGCAGCTTGAACAGATGCTGGAGGAAAACGAGCACCTGGCCCGGATCGGCGGCCAGGAATTCGTGCTGCTGCTGGCCTCGCCCATCGGCAGCGCCTGGGAGCGGCTGGACCGCGCCCGGCTGCAGCTCAACGAGCGCCCGTTCCTGCCCGGGCGGGGTACCGATCCGCAGTGGCTCTCGTTCAGCGCGGGGCTGGCGGCATGGCCCCAGGACGGCGATTCCACCTCCACCCTGCTGCGTTCGGCCGACCGCCGGCTGCAGCAGGCCAAGCAGGCGGGACGCAACCGCGTGGTGGCCCGCGACGCCTGAAACACGGGCTTTGCGCAGACCCCCAATATTGCCGTGCCGCCCCGCCTCGCCTAATCTGCGCGATTGACCGGGTGCCCAGGGGCAACGATGGAAGGTTTGATGCGGGTCGGCTTCGGCCTGGTAGGGCTGGCTGTGCTGGTGGGAATCACTTGGCTGTTCTCGGACAACAAGCGCCGGGTGTCCTGGTCGCTGGTCGGCACCGGGCTGGTGCTGCAGATCGTGTTCGCCGCCCTGGTGCTGCTGGGCGACAGCTTCCTCACCTGGCTGGGCGCGGCCAGCCCGACGCTGCGGCTGTGGCTGCCGCAATTGGCGATCGCCGGCTGGGTGGTCACCGCGCTGCTGGTGTTTTCGGCCCCGCTGGTGGGCCGCTTCGGCGGCGGTGGCGAGGAGGCCGCGGCAGGGATCCGGCGGCGCTGGGCGCTGCCCGTGGCCGGGGTGGCCACGGTACTGACTGCACCCTACTTCGGCGCGGTGATCGGCGCGATCTCGCGCGGGTTCGTCGGGCTGCTGGCATTCACCGGCGAGGGCGCGAGCTTCATCTTCGGCGATTTCACCGACACCTCGCGCTTCGGCTTCATCTTCGCGTTCCAGGTGCTGCCGACCATCATTTTCTTCGCCAGCCTGATGAGCGTGCTCTACCACGTGGGGCTGATGCAGCGGATCGTGGAGTCCATGGCCTGGGGCATGACCCGGCTGATGCGCGTGTCCGGGGCCGAGACCCTGGCGGTCAGCGCCAATACCTTCGTCGGCCAGACCGAAGCGCCGCTGGTGATCCGGCCCTATGTGCCGCAGATGACCCAGTCCGAGCTGCTGACGGTGATGGTGTCGGGCATGGCCACGATTGCCGGTGGCGTGCTGGGCGCGTTCGTGATCCTGCTCGGCGGCGATGACCCCGCGCAGCAGGCGTTCTTCGCCCGCCATCTGATCACCGCCAGCGTGATGGCGGCCCCGGCGACGATCGTGATCGCCAAGATCCTCAAGCCGGAAACGGAAACCCCGCTCACCATGGGCGCGGTGCGGGTGGATGTGGAAAAGACCACGGCCAACGTGATCGACGCGGCCGCCTCCGGCGCGGCGGAGGGCCTGAAACTGGCCTTGAACGTGGGCGCCATGCTGCTGGCCTTCATCGCCCTGATCGCGCTGCTCAACTGGCCGCTGGTGTGGCTGGGCCAGGCGACCGGGCTTGAGGAAGTGCTGGGCCGACCGACCGACCTGTCGGCGCTGCTGGGCATCCTGCTCGCACCGCTGGCCTGGATCATCGGCGTGCCCTGGCAGGAGGCCTCCACCGTGGGCGGGCTGATCGGCACCAAGGTGGTGCTGAACGAGTTCGTAGCCTACGTGCAGCTGAGCGAGATCCTGCGCGGCAACGTGGACGGCGTGGCGCTGGGCCCGCAGGGCACGCTGATCGCCACCTATGCGCTGTGCGGCTTTGCCAATTTCAGCTCGATCGCAATCCAGATCGGCGGCATCGGCGGCCTTGCCCCCACCCGCCGCGCCGAGCTCGCGCAACTGGGGATGCGCGCGGTGCTGGGCGGCTCGATCGTGACCATGATGACCGCCACCATTGCCGGCGTGCTCACCAACCTGGCCTGAGGCGATGACCAGCGCGCGCGTTGCCGTCGTCGGATCGTTCAATGTCGACCACGTGTGGCGGGCGCCGCGCCTGCCGCGGCCGGGCGAAACCCTGGCCGGCGACTACGCCACCGGCCCCGGGGGCAAGGGCTTCAACCAGGCGGTGGCCGCACGCCGGGCCGGCGCCGGCACGCATTTCATCTGCGCGCTGGGCGACGACCCGGGCGGCGCCCTGGCCCGGACCCTGGCCGCGGACGACGGGATTGAGCTGCGCGCGCTGGCCTCCACCGCCCCTACCGGCACCGCCGGAATCTATACCGACGCTGCGGGACGCAACTCCATCGTGATCGGCGCGGGCGCCAACGCGGCGCTGGATGCCACTTTCGTGGGTCAGCAGCAGGCCACGCTGGGCGACGCCGCAGTCGTGCTGGCACAGCTGGAAACACCGCCCGCAGCGGTGCTGGCCGCCCTGCACAGCGCGCGCACCGGCGGCGCCCTGGCCATGCTCAACCCGGCCCCTGCCAACGCACCGGTCGATGCCGCGCTGCTGGCAACCTGCGACCTCATTACCCCGAACGAAACCGAATTTTCCGCCCTGCTCCAGGCCCACGGGCACGGCACGGTGGAGCCGGAAACGATCGCCACCATGCCGGCAGCAGCGCTGCATGCGCTGTGCCGGGCCCTGCTGCCCGGCGGCAGCGTGGTGGTGACCCTGGGCGAAGCCGGCGTGTTCGTGTCCCATGCCCAAGCCCACCTGCGCGGCGACGAGGCGGCCCATTACCGGGTTGTGGCCGAACGCGTGGCCACGGTGGACAGCACCGGGGCGGGTGATGCCTTCAACGGCGCGCTGGCGGCGGGCCTGGCCCTGGATCCAGCGGCTCCGTTTGCCACCCACGTGCGCTTTGCCTCGCGCTTCGCCGCGCTGTCCACCGAACAGCACGGCGCCGCGGCCTCGATGCCGACCGCCAAGGCCGTCCACCAACGCTTTCCCGCGCAGGCCGTGTAACGGAATTTCGACTAACCTGAATCCGCCACCTTCGGCACGACACACGGAGACAGGAACACAATGGCCGGAAAGTTCGAGATCACCACGCGCAAGAACGGCGAATTCCAGTTCAACCTGAAGGCCAGCAACGGCCAGGTCATCCTCAGCAGCGAGGGTTACAAGGCCAAGGCTTCGGCGGTCAACGGCATCGATTCGGTGCGCCGCCACAGCCAGGACGATGGCAACTTCGAGCGCCTGACGGCCAAGGACGGCAGCCCGTACTTCAACCTCAAGGCCAGCAACGGCCAGACCATCGGCAGCAGCCAGATGTATTCGGGCAATGCCGCCTGCGAGAACGGGATCGCCTCGGTGAAGACCCACGCGCCGGACGCCGAAGTCTCCGACCTGACCGCCTGACCCCCCGGTGCCGTGCGCCTTGGCGGCGCGCGGCCCTTTTTTCGGCGGTGGCCCATCCGCGGACACACCCCGAATGATCGGCGACAATGGCGCCATGCACATTGGAAGCCACCGCATCGCGCCCCGGCTGATCCTCGCCCCCATGGCGGGGGTCACCGACAAGCCGTTCCGGCAGCTGTGCAAGCGCCTGGGCGCCGGCCTGGCGGTCTCGGAAATGACCACCAGCGATCCGCGCCTGTGGCATACGGAAAAATCCCTGCGCCGCATGGACCACGACGGCGAGCCGGATCCGATCAGCGTGCAGATCGCCGGCACCGAGCCGCAGGTGATGGCCGAGGCCGCGCGTCACAACGCGGACCACGGCGCCCAGATCATCGACATCAACATGGGCTGCCCGGCCAAGAAGGTCTGCAGCGCGTGGGCCGGATCGGCGCTGATGCGCGACGAGGCGCTGGTGGCCCGCATCCTGGAAGCCGTGGTGGCCGCGGTCGAGGTACCGGTGACCCTGAAGATCCGCACCGGCTGGGACGCCGCGCACCGCAATGCACCGCGGATCGCGCGCATCGCCCAGGAGAGCGGCATCACTGCGCTGGCCGTGCACGGCCGCACCCGCGACCAGCATTACAAGGGCGCCGCCGAGTACGACACCATTGCCGCGATCAAACAGGACCTCTCGATCCCGGTGATTGCCAACGGCGATATCGATTCGCCGGAAAAGGCCGCGCACGTGCTCCAGGCCACCGGCGCCGACGCACTGATGATTGGGCGTGCAGCCCAGGGCCGGCCGTGGATTTTCCGCGAGATCGCCCACTACCTGGCCACCGGTGAGCGCCTGCCCGAGCCCTCGCTGCAGGAGGTCCGCGACGTGCTGCTGGGCCATCTGCGCGCCCTGCACGCCTTCTATGGAGAGGCGTCCGGGGTCCGGATCGCGCGCAAGCACCTGGGCTGGTACGCCAAAGACCGCCCGGAGAACCGCGCCTTCCGCGCGGTGGTCAACCAGGCGGACACGGCCGACCTGCAGATCAGCCTGACCCGCGATTATTTCGACGCGCTGGCCGCAGGCATCCCGCCTGCACTGTCGGCTGCCGCCTGAGATCCACGCGCGCCGGCCGGCGGCTCGTTCCAGATCCGCTGCCAGAGCCCGGCGAATCCGCCCTGCGGCAGCTGCATGGGCAGCTGTTCGGGAGCGACCGGCTGCCAGCGCCCGGCTTCCCGCTCGGCAACAACGAAGGTGAAACTGTAGTCGGGTTCGGCGCCCATGCGCAGATCGCTCAGCAGCAGCCGGTCGCCCTCCACCCGCGCCTTCATGAAGCCGTGGTTGAACCAGGCCAGGCGGCGGACAGCGGGCGCTTCCCGCACGGCCATCAGCGCATCGCCATCCGAGGGATGGTGGTGGAAACGCATCGGCCCGCGATCGGCGACCAGCGAGCGCTCCCCTTCCACGAACCCTTCCGGGGTCATTGCCACCACCCGCCACAGCAGCGTGTTGAGCGGCATCGGCACCGAAAACCGCGGCGCGTCCTGCAGGCCGATCTGCGCCAGGGAGCGCGCGGCTTCGCGCTCCACCAGGGCCTTGGCCGTCAGCGACCATCCCAGATACGCGGTGCTCAGCACCAGGCCCAGCGCCAGCGCGCGCCGACCCGCCGCGCGCGGCGCGGCCCACAGCGCCACGACCGCGCCCAGCAGCAGCCACAGGCTGTAGCCGGGATCCACAATGAACAGGCTCGACCACATCACCGGGCGCGTGGGCAGCGGCCACAGCAGCTGGGTGCCGTACACGGTGAAGGCATCCAGCAGCGGATGGGTGATGAGGGCCAGCAGGATGGCCCAGAACCAGCGCGCGGGCGCCTGCGCCACCCGTCCGCTGCGGCGCCGGAAAAACCACCAGATCGCCCAGGCCACCAGCGGCAGCACGAACAGCGAATGGCTGGCGCCCCGGTGCAGGGTCATCAGCGCGACCGGGTCATCGGTCAGCAGCAGCAGCGGCAGGGAATCCAGATCCGGCATGGTTCCCAGCACGGCGCCTGCGGCCATCGCCACCCGCCGATGCGCGGCGGGCACCGTGACCCCGGCGACCGACGCGCCCAGCAGGATCTGGGTCAGCGAATCCATGCCGGCTCAGTGCAATCCAGCGGCCAACCGCACCCTTGCCATGCGCTCAATGCAGGGTGTTCGCGCCGCAGCACTTCTTCCACTTGTTGCCACTGCCGCAGGGACAGGGATCGTTGCGGCCGGGCTGCTCGCCGCGGCGGACCGGCTGGATCGGCGTCAGCTCACCTTCCAGCCTGGCCAGATGCAGGTCCTGCAGCAGCGCCGGCACCGACGCCAGCAGATCCCAGCGCTCGTCAAAGTCGAAGCGTTCGCTCCAGTCCATGCCCAGCTCCTGCGCCTGGGCCGGGTCGATCAGGGTCAGTCGGGCCAGGTCTTCCAGGTCGCGGGCCAGGTCCTCGTCGGCGGATGCCCACGCCGACCAGTCCTCTGCACGCAGCGCCACGCCCTGCAGGAAGCCGGAGGCCCACAGCGCACCGATCGGGAAATCCCGCGGCACGTGATCCAGCGGATCGTCGCTTTCATCGGCGTCACTATTTTCCGCCGCGGGCAGGCCGAGGAAGGGCAGCAGCTCGAAATCCTGCAGCATGGCCTCCTCCGACTCGTCATCCTCGTCGGCCATCGGCTGGGCCACGCGCCAGGCCACGTGGCTGCGCAGCTTCTGCAGCAGCTCGATCGCCGACTGCGGCGAGCCCTTGGCGCTGAGCGCGGACCCCATGGCCAGCTCCAGGTATTCGGCCGGGCCCGGCGTGCGCCCGGGGCCGACCACCAGGGCGGAGAACAATCCGTCCAGCGCTTCCAGCGGCATACCGCCGTGTTCCAGCGCCCAGCCTTCGGCCAGCGATTCCAGCGCCGCCAGGTCCTGCTCGTCGATCGGCCCTTCTTCCACGCCGCCGTCGCCGACCGGTCCGCCCTTGCCTTCCACCTGTGTCATCGTTGTCCATCCATCCGGGTAACCGGCAGTTTAACGCCGCGCAGTCGAGGCTGTATGGAATGCTGCGGCAATCATGCAAACCCACACCGCGAGGAGTATCATTCGCGGCCATCTTTCCATCCGAATACGGGGATACAGCCGATGTCGAGCTACCTCTTCACCTCTGAATCGGTGTCCGAAGGCCATCCGGACAAGGTCGCCGACCAGATCTCCGATGCGGTCCTGGACGCCATGCTGGCCCAGGACAAGGGCGCCCGCGTGGCCTGCGAAACGCTGGTCAAGACCGGCGTGGCGATCGTGGCCGGCGAGGTCACCACCTCCGCCTGGGTGGACCTGGAAGCGCTGGTGCGCAAGGTCATCACCGATATCGGCTACGACAGTTCCGACGTCGGTTTCGACGGCGACACCTGCGGCGTGCTCAACCTGATCGGCAAGCAGTCGCAGCACATCGCCCAGGGCGTGGACCGCAAGAAGCCCGAGGAACAGGGTGCGGGCGACCAGGGCCTGATGTTCGGCTACGCCTGCAACGAGGCGCCCGAATACATGCCGGCGCCGATCTACTACAGCCACCGCCTGGTCGAGCAGCAGGCCAAGGTGCGCAAGA
>DXCY01000147.1 GCA_019115725.1 Candidatus Luteimonas excrementigallinarum | reverse complement strand
TTGCCGGGGCTGGCCACCGCTTCGGCGACCGTGCCCGCGCTGCTGCGCAGCTCAATCCGCACCGTGCCCTGCTCCACGGTGAAGTGCCCGGCTGCCACGACCTGGCGCTTGCGGGTATCGGTTCGGATGGTCGCCGTGGTCGGTTGGTCGAACCGCTGGACGGTCACCGTGCAGTCCTTTTCAACGTGGTAGTCGGAGACGTTGGTGCCGGAGCATTTCACCACCGCCGCGTGCGGAGGCGGCGAACACGCCGACGCCACGAGGGCGATGAAGGCCGCGCCGAGGCAGATATGCCGGATGGTCATGGATGGCTCCAGGTGTGGATGGAACAGGTCAATACCCGATGGCGATGGACGCCGTGGCCCCGGGGCTGCCGGAGGCGTCGGGGCTGAAGTCGAGCTGCATTCTTTCGGCAGGATCCACTTCGGCATCCCAGTCCCGGAGCTTCAGCGGCTGCCTGGTGTCGCCGTCCAGGAGCGCCGCGGTGACCGCGTAGCGGCCGATCGGGATGTCCTCCAGGTAGGCGAGCTGCCGCCAGTAGTTGTCTCCGAGCCGCAGCACGAGGGTGCTGCCTTCGGAGCCGTCGATCAGCGGGCCGTCGGGCGCCAGGGTGATTTCGACGTCCTCCATTTCGTAGAAGCCGGTCTCGTTGAAGACCTTGACCAGCCCGCCGTAATAGCCCCAGTCGTTGTCCAGCTTGCGCCCCTCCAGCTTCCAGGCGAAGTTGCGCACGGCGCCAGTATCGTCAAAGGAATCGATGCTGTCCGGATGCAGTTCGAGCGAGTACGTCCGGCCGTTGTAGTCCTTCTTGATGGAGGCGTGGGCGCGCCATGCGCCGGGCTGGACCTTGAGCCGGTAAGTGCCGTCTTCGGCCGTGGAGCCGTCGATGTAGGAGGCGTAGAACACGGTGTTGTCGAGCAGGATCTTCGCCCCGGCAATGGGATCGCCGCGGGTGTCAACGACGGTTCCGGTGGCGTATCCGCTCTCGGGGCGTGAGGTATCGCCAGGGGCTGTGTCGCAGGCGGAAAGCGTGGCCAGAATCAGGGCGGCCAGCAGGGCCGGGGCGGTGATGTTCTTGGTCATGGCGTGGAGCTCGTAAAAGTTGACCGGCGCCCGTTCCGGTCCGGGGAGAGGGGCGATCGCGGGCGCCGGTCGGTCGATCAGCGGCGGAACAGCCCCCGTAGCAGGCTCTTGGCGCCTTCGCCGGCGGCCTCTTCACCGGCCTCGCGCGCGGACGGCACGCCCATGTTGGACGGCATCAGCATCGCGGTCGACTTGCTGCGCACGCGCACGCTCCAGCCGGGCTGGTTGGCAGGGCCGGTGATGGTGCGGACGTTGCCGTAGGCGATCATCTGCACCATCGGCGCGCCGCCTGCGAACACCTGCTCCGGGATCTGGCAGCTGCGCGCGTCGGCGCCGAGCAGGGTGCCCTGGCGGGTCCACTGGTCGACCAGCGATTCGGGCAGGAAGTCGACCAGCTCCGGGCCGGCGTAGGCGTCCGCGGCGCTGCTCCACATCACCACTGTGTCGCCGTCCATCGCGGTGGCGTGGATGAAGTAGGCGCGGGCGCCGTCGACGCCGTTCCAGCTCAGCAGGGTGCCGCGGTCGTTGCTCCCGCGCTCGAGCTCGAGCTCCGGCATGAAGTCATGCTCGGCGCCCAGATCGAACTGCATCGCGTCCGGAACGCCGCTGCCGCTGACCTGGTGGGTCCCGGCCAGCGACGCCTTCCCGGAAACCGACCGGCGGGTGGACGGGTTGGGCCACAGCGCGTGGGAAGGGCTGGCGTCAACGCCGTGCTGCGGCACGCTGCGGGGCGTCATGGCGCGGCCGCTGTGGACCGGCTTGCCGTCGCGGACGCTCATGGTGAACGTTGCCGGCTGGCCGGAGCGCACCTGGTCGCCGCAGCCCCAGTAGTAGCGCACCGTGTACGGGCCGCCATCGGCGAGGGCGACGCTGGCGGAACCGTCGTTGCCGCCGTCGCTGCGCGACTGCCCGCGCTCCGGCGGCAGCAGGTCGATCTCATTGCCGAGGCGCAGGCCCCTGGGCACCGCCTGGGTCGCCGGCGCGCCGGGCTGGATGCGGCTCTCCAGGGCCACGTCCATGTAGCGGCCGGGCATGCCCGGGTGGCGCGCCATGCCGTAGCTGGCGTTGCCGCCGGACATCGCCCCGGCGAAGCGGCCGAGCGCGCCAAGCCCGCCCATCCCGGGCATGGCGTGGGTGGCGACGTCGATGTAGAGGTCGGCCTGCGTGTCCTGCGCGCCGGCCGGAGTGGAAGCAGCAGCCAGCGCCACGGCCAGCGCCGCGGGAACGAGCGAACGTAAAGAGTGCATGTTGTGGACCACCCGGTGTGGGGCGGGCCGAACGGCGGCCCGGCCGTGCCCGGTTCGCCCGGGCACTCCATCAACGAGATCGGGAGGCGGGAACTGACAGGCGGGTGCCGGGCCGCGCGCTCAGTCGGCGATCGCGGCGATTTCCATGTAGCGGTCGTAGAGTGGGCGCAGGGTGCCCAGCCGCGCCTGCACCGCGTCCCGCTCGGCGGGCGAGAGCGTGGCGAACGGTTCGCTGGCCAACCTCTCGAGGGCGTACTCGCGCTTGTGCGGCTCCAGCCGCGCGAGCCGCGCCTTGCCGTCGGGACCGGCGTAGAGCTCGTGCATGAAGTGGGAGTAAAGCACGTCGTTCACCGCCTGCCTCAGGCCGCGGTACTCGGGCAGCGGCAGGCCGGCCTTGTCCGCCACCTGCAAGCCGTTTTCGTCGTACTTCGACAGCGAAATGAAGTGGCTGCCGGTGGCACGCATCAGCGCGATTTCCTCCTCCATGCCACGGATCCAGGCGTCGAGCAGGTCGGGGGTGATCGTCGGGCGGGGGTCCTCGTTGGAGGCGCGCGCGCCGCTGTCGGTCGATGCGCGCGCGGCGCCCCGGTCCGCGACGGCGTTGTCGGCCGGCTCCGGCTGCGCGCGGTCGCCGCAGGCGGCCAGCAGCAGTGGAACCAGGGCCAGGCCCGCGATGCGGGAGATTCGGCGGAGCGGAATGGAAGCAGGCATCGGGTCGGGTCTCCTTGCGGGAAGCCGGGCGCGGGACCGGAGAGCGCCGGGTGAATCATCCACGCGATCCGGTGCCGGGGACTGACAGGCGGCCCGGTCCGGGAAGGATCAACGGGTGGCGTCAGGGGTCACGGCAGCGCCAGGCAGTTCGTCGCGTTCGGCGTTGCCAGGCAATCCGACAGCGGTGGCTGGGCCGCGAAATCCCCGAGCTCCGCGACCAGGCCGCTCCGCATGGCGGCGTCGTCCAGGGTGTCCGCCAGCAGCAGCGACAGCATCCACGGGCGCATCCAGTAGCGGTCGTCGGCTTCCGGGGGGCGGTCCTCGCGCAGCGCGGCGACAAGCCGCGAGGCTTCTTCGAACTCGCCGCGGATGAAATGCAGTTCCGCGAGGGCCTGGGTATGCATCAGCTGGGGCTTGGCGGAACTGTCCCTGGGGCAGCCGGCCAGGGTGCGGGCGGCTGCCTCCGGGTCGCCGAGCCGGAGCTGGATGGCGGCGTGGGTGCCGCAGCTTACGTGCCCGGTGGGCGAGTCGCGATAGTCGTGGTCGCCCAGGATCTCCCAGCTGCGCTCCATCTCGGGCAGCGCGGCCTGGTAGTCGCCGGTCGCGGCCAGGGCGTAGCCCGCGTACATGGAACATGCCTGCACGTGCAGGTCGCTGAGCTGCAGCTGCCGGGAGATGTCGTTGGAGATCGCGTAGTGCTCGACGGCTTCGGGGTATTCGCCCCGCCAGTGCAGGTGCGCGGCGAGCTGGCAGTGCACCGCCGCCCGGTTCACGTGCGGGCCGTTGTACACGCGGTCGGCGATCGCGGCCGCCTCGAAGGCAAGCTCCCTCGCGCGCACGTGGTCGCCGGCCCTGCCGAAAGTGGGGACCTGGTCGGCCAGCGTGTTCGCGTACTTGCCGCTGTCCGGGCCGTCCAGCAGCAGCGACAGGCGGATCTGCTCCTCGGCCAGTTCGACCAGCCGCTCCGTGTCCTCGGGGTTGTTCACGCTGAGCGCCGCGGACAGGCCGTCGATGGTGGAAATGTGCAGCGCGGTGTCCTCGAGGCCGTGGGCGGGCAGCGCCTCCAGGACTTCCTCGAACAATGCCTCCGATGCGGCGGGATCGCTGGCGAACAGGCTCATGGCGAGGCTCACCTTGGCGTTGAACAGCATCGCCGGCTCCCCGGTGGCCTCCATCTTCTGCTCGCCGATCGCGACCGACGCCCGCGCATGCTTCTGCGCTGCCTCGACTTCGCCCTGGTTGCGCTTGAGGTGGCTGAGCGCCTCCTCGAGCACGGCGCGCTCCTCGTAGGCTTCCGGATCCAGCCTGGCGAACAGCTCGCGGGCCTGCTCCAGGTCGGCCCGGGCGGCGTCCATCTGGCTCAGCTCCAGGCGTGCGCGGCCGGTAAGCAGCAGGATGTCCGCGGCCGCCAAAGGATCGGTCTCCAGCACGTCCGAGCGCGCGCGGCGCGCGCCTTCGTCCAGCAGCTCCAGCGCGGTCGGCACTCCGCCCGCCGCGGGTTCGGTGGACTTGAACACGTGCGCCAGGAAATCCCGCACCAGCACCGCGCGCTGGGCCTGCGCCTGGGCATTCTCGGCCTCGCGCTGGGCTGCTTCCGTCTGCCACAGCGTTGCGCCGATGCCGCCGGCCAGGCTGGCGGCCAGCAGCACGCCGGCGGCCACGCCCATCCGGTTGCGGGCGACGAACTTCCGCACGCGGTAGCCGAGCTTCGGCTTCTCCGCCAGCACCGGACGGCCGTCGAGCCAGCGGCGCAGGTCGTCGGCCAGCGCCTCGGCGGTCGGGTAGCGGTGCTCGGGCTCCTCGGACAGGGCCTTGAGCAGAACCCGGTCCAGGTCGGTCTTCAGCGGCACGTAATGGCGGTGGTAGGCGTCGCCGGCGTCGCGCACCAGCAGCGAGGGACGCGTGGTGTCGGCGGTTTCGGTCGGCAGGTGCGGGGTGCGGCCGGTCAGCAGGCGGTGGAGCAGGGCGCCCAGACCGTATACGTCCACTGCGGTGCTGGGCGGATCGCCGCGCAGCTGCTCCGGTGCCGCATAGCCGGGCGTCAGCGCACGCCACATGGTCAGGGTGGCCTCGCCCGTGCCGTCGGCAAGCTGGCCGATGCCGAAGTCGAGCAGGCGCACGTGGCCGTCGTCATCGACCAGCACATTGGAGGGCTTGATGTCGCGGTGGATCACCAGGTTGCGGTGGGCGTAGGCGATCGCGCCGCAGACCTGCAGGTACAGGCGCACGACCGCGTGCGCGTCGAGTGCGTGGCTGTCGCACCAGGCATCGATGCGCCGGCCCTCGACCAGCGGCATGGCGAGCCAGCAGGTGCCATCGCCGGAGACGCCGGAATCGACCAGTGCGGTGACGTTGGGATGGTTCAGGCGCGCCAGGATTTCCGCTTCACGATGGAAGCGCTCGCGTCCGGCGGTGCCAAGTGCCCCCAGCGTGAGGATCTTCACTGCGGCCTGCTGGCGCGCCATGCCCTGCTCGCGCCAGGCCCGGTAGACCACGGCCATGCCGCCGCGACCGAGCTCTTCTTCCAGCGTCCACTCGCCCAGCGTCATCCCGGAAAGGTCGTCCTGGGCAGGCGCCAGTGCGGTGCGTGGCTGCTGGTGCGCATCGATCAGCATCCGCAGGCGTTTGCGTACGGGTGGCTCGAGATCCTGTCCGGCCAGCCATGCCTCGCGTTCGCCGTCGGCCAGGTCAAGCCACTGGTCGAACAGTGCGTCGGCGGCCTGCCATTGGGCGATCTGATCCGGATCCATTGTCAGTTTCCGTGGGGCGTGGACCTATCAACGGAATTTCGGCGCGGCAGCTGACACGACGGCGGCTCAGGTGCCATCGCCGCCATCGTCCAGCATGGCCTGCAGGAAAGCGCGGGCCCGCTCCCAGTCGCGGTATACAGTGCGTTCCGATACGCCCAGCAGGGCCGCGATCTCGGAGAACTCGAGTCCGCCGAACCAGCGCAGCTCCACCACCTGGCGCCGCTGCGGACTGATGGCTTCCAGCGCTTCCAATCCCTTGTCTAGCGCCAGCACGCTGGTCATGCCGGGGTCGGCGCCGGGAATCTGCTCGTCGAGCTCGATCATCAGCTGGCCGCCACCGCGCTTGGCAGCGCCGCGGGCGCGGGCGTGCTCGACCAGGATCCAGCGCATGGCCTTGGCCGAGGCGGCGAAAAAGTGATTGCGGTCGTTGAGCGGCAGAGCACTGCCCTGGGTGATGCGCAGGTACAGCTCATGGACCAGCACCGTGGGCGAGATCGTGACCTCGTTGCCACGCAGGCGTGAGTTGGCCAGTCGTACCAGTTCCGGATACAGGGCTTCGAACACGGCGGACAGGCGCTCGGGTTCACCCTCCCGGGCCTGCGCCAGCAGTTGCGTGATTTCTTCTGCGGCCATACCGGCTCCTCCCCGCCCCCGCGTGCGATGACGCTAGCAGGGGGGCCGGGGTCGCGCAATCGCGGGGCGACCCCAGGGAGCAGGGGCCGCGCCGGCCTGGATGCCTCAGCGAGCCGCCGCCACCTGCGCCGGCTGGCGCACGAAGCGCGCGCGCAGGCGCGCCAGCGCCAGGTAGATCGCCGGGGTGGTGTAGAGGGTCAGCAGCTGGCTGACCATCAGCCCGCCGACCACCGCGATGCCCAGCGGGCGGCGCATTTCCCAGCCCTCGCCGGCGGCCAGCATGAGCGGCAGCATGCCCAGCAGCGCGGCCAGGCTGGTCATCAGGATCGGGCGGAAGCGCAGCTTGGCCGCCTCGATGATGGCCACCTCCGGCGCCAGTCCCTGGTCGCGCTGGGCGGCCAGGGCGAAGTCGATCATCAGGATGGTGTTCTTCATCACCACGCCCACCAGCAGGAACAGGCCCAGCAGGGAAATCAGGTCGAGTTCGGTGTCAAACAGCATCAGCGCCAGCAGCGCGCCCACGCCCGCCGAGGGCAGGATGGAGAGGATCGCCAGTGGCAGCACGAAGCTCTCGTACAGCATGCCCAGCACCAGGTACACCGCCAGCACCGCGCCCAGGATCAGCCACAGCTGGCGCTGCTGCATGTCCTGCAGGCTGCCGGCTTCCTCGCCCAGTACCGCCTGCACCTGGTTGGGCAGCATGATCCGGGCCATGGCCTGGTCGATCGCCTCCACCGCCTCGCCCAGCGTCACCCCGGGCGCCAGCGCAAAGCTGACCCGGGTGGCGACGAACTGCTGGCGGTGCTGGATGCGGTCGGGCGCCATGCCGTAAGACCAGCTGGCGAACGCCGACAGCGGCACGCGCCGGCCGCCTTCGCCGATCGCATACACCTGATCCAGGGTGTCCGGGGTCTGGGTGTAGCGTGGATCCAGCTCCATCACCACCCGGTACTGGTTGAGGCTGTCGTAGAGCGTGGCAACCTGGCGCTGGCTGAAGGAGTTGTTGAGCACGGTGGCCACGGTGCGCATGTCCACGCCCAGCTGCGCGGCCGTGGTGCGGTCGATGTCCAGCACCACCTGGCGGCTGCCCTCGTCGCCGCTGGAGTCCACGTCGGCCAGCTCGGGCAGGGCGGCCAGGGCCTCGCGGATGCGCGGGGTCCACTCGCGCAGCGGAACCAGATCGCCGGACATCAGCTCCAGGCTGTAGGTGCCTTCCTCGCCGCCCCCGCCACCGATCCGGATGTCCTGGTCCACCCACAGGCCCATGCGCCCGCCGGGCACCTGCGGCATCTGCATGCGCAGCCGGTCGATCACCTCGCGGCTGGACACGCCGCGCTCTTCCAGCGGCTTCATCTGGATCATGATGAAGGCGTTGTTCACGCCGCTGTTGCCGCCGATGTAGCCGGAAATGTGCTCGATGGCCGGGTCCGACAGCAGCAGCTCGCGGTAGGCCGCGATCTTGGGCTGCATGACCTGGAAGGAGAGGCCGTCGTCGCCGCGGGCGAAGCCGCGCAGCTGGCCGGTGTCCTGCTGCGGCACGGTGCCGCGCGGCACCTGGCCCGACAGCCACACGCTGAGCACGATCGCCCCGGCCAGCGCCAGCAGCGCCAGCGGCACGTGCCGTACCACCCCGCCGAGCGAGCGGATGTAGGCGCCGCGCAGGCCGTCGAAGGCCATGCCGCCCAGACGCTGCCACGGGGTCACGACCCGGTCCGGGTCCTTGCGGCCCAGCAGCCGCGCCGACAGCGTGGGGGTGAGGCTGAGCGAGACCAGCAGCGACACGCCCATCGCCGCCACCAGGGTCAGCGAGAACTCGCGGAACAGGCGTTCGACGAAGTCATCCAGGAACAGGATCGACACGAACACCACCGCCAGGGCGATGTTCATCGACAGCAGGGTGGCGCCGACCTCGCCGGCGCCGCGCATCGCCGCCTTCCACGGCGAGAGGCCGGCGTCGATGTGGCGGGCGATGTTCTCCAGCACCACGATCGCGTCGTCCACCACCAGCACCGCGGCCACGATCAGGGCCATCAGCGACATGGTGTTGAGCGAGAAGCCGAGCAGCCAGATGATTGCCAGCGCGCCGAACAGCGACACCGGGATGGCCAGGGTCGGCACCAGCGCCGCGCGCCAGCTGCCCAGGAACGCCAGCACCACCAGTACCACCAGTGCCACCGCCAGCAGCAGCGTGCTTTCCGCCTCGCTGAGCGTGGCGCGGATCACCGGCGAGCGGTCCATCACCACTTCCATGTCCACGCCGGCCGGCAGCAGGGCGCGCAGCTGGTCCATCTGCGCGTGGATCGCGTCCACAGTTTCGATGATGTTGGCGTTGGGCTGGCGGCTGATCACCAGCAGCACGGCATCGCGGTCGTTGTGGAAGCCGGCGGCGTAGCGGTTCTCGGTGCCCTCGGCCACCTGGGCCACATCGCGCAGGTGCACCGGACGGTCGTTGCGCCAGGCCACGATCAGGTCGCGGTATTCATCGGCGGTACGCAGCTGCAGGTTGGCTTCCACCTGCCACTGGCGGTCATCCCCGGCCACGTGGCCGAGGGGGCGCAGGGCGTTGGCGTTGCGGATCGCGCCGGCCACTTCGTCCAGGGCGATGCCGTACTGGTTGAGCGCGGTGGGGTTGAGCGACACCCGCACCGCCGGCAGCGAGGCGCCGCCGGCCTCCACCTGGCCCACGCCCGGGATCTGGGCGATCTTCTGGGCGATGATCGTCGAGCCGACGTCATACAGCTCGCCCGGGCTGAGCGTGTCCGAGCTCAGCGCCAGCGACATGATCGGCGCCTGCGACGGATTGATCTTGCGGTACTGCGGCATGCCCGGCATGCCCGAGGGCAGCTGGGCGCGGGCCGCGTTGATTGCCGCCTGCACTTCGCGCGCGGCCTCGTCCACGTTGCGGTCCAGCGCGAACTGCAGGTGGATCCGGGTCGAGCCCTGGCTATTGGAGGAGGTGATGCGGGTGATGCCGGGGATCGTGCCCAGCGCCCGCTCCAGCGGTGTGGCTACCGTGGCGGCCATTGATTCCGGGCTCGCGCCCGGCAGGCTGGCGGTCACCTGGATGGCCGGGTAGTCCACCTGCGGCAGCGGCGCCACCGGCAGCATCCGGTAGGCCAGCAGCCCGGCCAGCACCACCGCCACCGCCAGCAGCACGGTGGCCACGGGGCGCTCGATGAACGGGCGCGACAGATTGGCGCGCTGGGCGTCCATCAGCGTGCCG
>DXCY01000146.1 GCA_019115725.1 Candidatus Luteimonas excrementigallinarum | reverse complement strand
CTGCTGGCCGTGGCCGAAAGCATCGACAACGCCGGCTTCACCAGCGCCCACGGCCACGGCGTGCGCCGCATCGTGCTGCGCGACAACGCCCAGCTGCTGCTGAACGCGGTGCGCGTCGAACGCAACGATCTTGAAGCCCGGCGCATGCTGCGCCGGCTCGAACGCCGGGTGCGCGAGACCGAACGCCGCTGCGACGCGCTGATCGACTCCTCGCGCGACCCGATCGCCTACATCCACGAGGGCATGCACATCCGCGCCAACGCGGCGTACCTGGAAATGTTCGGCTACGACGCGTTCGAGGACGTGGAAGGCATGTCGCTGCTGGACATGGTGGCGCCCCAGCACGTGGAGGAATTCAAGGACCTGCTCAAGCGCCTGGCCCGCGGCGAAGCGCCCCCGGCGCGTCATGACCTGGAAGCGCGTGATATCGAAGGCAACGGCTTCCCGGCCTCGATGGAGTTCACCCCGGCCCAGTACGAAGGCGAATCCTGCCTGCAGGTGATCTTCCGCCGCGAAGAAGTGGACCCCGAGCTGGCCCGGCAGATGGAAGAGCTGCGCCAGCGCGATCAGGTGACCGGCCTGCTCAACCGGCCGACCTTCCTGCTGCGTCTGGAAGACGCGGTCTCCAATGCCGCCCAGAGCGGCGGTCGCCACGGCCTGCTGATGATCGAGCCCGATCACTACCAGCGCCTGCTGCAGGAGATCGGCCTGGACGCCGCCGACGACATGCTGGCTGCACTGGCCCAGCGCCTGCAGGCCTGCGTGGGCGAGGACGCTATTCCGGCCCGCTATGCCGAACACCGCCTGGCCGTGCTGATTCCCGATGCCGACTATGCAGCCACGAAGGCCATGGCCCAGCGCCTGGCCGAGGGCTTTGCCGCGGATGTCTTCCACATCGGCGCGCATTCCAGCGTGGTGACGATCAGCATCGGCGGCGTGCAGATCGGCGAGAAGATTGCCAGCGTCAGCCAGGTGCTGGCCAGGGCCGACGAAGGCATCCGCACTGCGCTGGGCGTGGGTGGCAACCGCTACGAAATCTTCGATCCGGGCGCGGCCGACCGGGCCGAGGAAGAGCACATCCAGGCCTGGGTGGCGCGCCTGCGCGACGCACTGGACAACGAGGGCTTCGTGCTCCACTACCAGCCGGTGATCAGCCTGCACGGCGACACCGGTGCGGTCTATGAAAGCCTGCTGCGCCTGGACGATGGCCAGGGCGAACTGGTCAAGCCGCTGGAGTTCCTGCAGATCGCCGAAGAGCAGGGCTTGCTGTGGGAGATCGACCACCACGTGGTCGGACGCGCGATCGCCTGTATCGGGGAGCGCATGAAGGCCAACCGGCCCACCACCCTGCTGGTGAAGATCAGCCAGGCCGCACTGCGCGATGACAGCCTGGTGCGCTACATCGGCGAGCAGCTGGCCAAACATGGCGTGCCCGGGGAATACCTGGTGCTGGAACTGCCGGAGGCCAAGGTGTTCACCCACCTCAAGGCGGCCCAGGATTTCGCCGCGGCGATCGGCAAATTCGACTGTCGCCTGGCGCTGGCCCAGTTCGGTTCGGGGCTGGATTCATTCCAGCTGCTGAGCCATCTGCAGCCGCACCTGCTCAAGCTCGACCGCAGCTTCAGCGAAGACCTGCCGCAGAATCCGGAAAGCCAGCAGCGGGTCAACGAGATTGCCGGCAAGGCCCGCGAACTGGGCATCCGCACGGTGGCCGAATACGTCCAGGACGCGGCCAGCATGTCGTTCCTGTTCGCCGCCGGCATCGATTACGCCCAGGGCGCCTTCCTGGCCCAGGCCGGCCCCGACATGAACTACGAGTTCGAGTAGAGCGGCGGGTAGAACGCCGGGCAGGAGCGCGATGCGCGCGCCTGCCCGGGCAGGTCAGGCGCGCAGGGTCATACCGGATTTGACCGAGGCATTGCGCAGGGCCGCGATGCGGTCTTCCAGCGGCGGATGGCTCATCAGCAGCTTCTTCAGGCCGGCACCGACGCTTCCGCTGATGCCGAACGCGGCCACCTGCTTGGGCAGGGTGTTCTGGCCGTAGGTGCGATTGAGCTTTTCCAGCGCGGCGATCATCTTCTCCCGGCCGGCCAGCTCCGCTCCACCGGCGTCGGCACGGAACTCGCGGCGCCGCGAGAACCACATGGCGATCATGCTGGCGAACAGGCCGAACACCAGGTCCAGGACGAACACAATCGCGAAGTAGCCGAGTCCGCCGCCGCCCGAATCGCGGTTGCCGCTCAGGTAGCTGTCGACCGCCCGGCCGACGATGCGCGCCAGGAAGATCACGAACGTATTCAGCACGCCCTGCAGCAGGGCCATGGTGACCATGTCGCCATTGGCCACGTGGGCCACCTCGTGGGCGAGCACGGCTTCCGCCTCGTCACGGGTCATCGAGCGCAGCAGGCCGGTGGACACCGCCACCAGCGCGTTGTTGCGGCGGGCACCGGTGGCGAAGGCGTTGATCTCCGGCGCGTCATAGATGGCCACTTCGGGCATGCCGATGCCGGCATCGCGGGCCTGTCGCTGCACGGTGCCCACCAGCCACTGCTCCAGCTCGTCCCGCGGCTGGGTGATCACCTGGGCGCCGGTGAAACGCTTGGCGCTCCACTTCGACATCGCCAGGGAAACAAACGAACCGCCGAAGCCGAAGATCGCGGCAAACACCAGCAGGCCGGCATTGGTGGCCGGATCGATGCCGAAGATCGCCATGACGATGCTGACCAGGGCCAGCACGGCCAGGTTGGTGGCGAGGAACAGGAAGACACGCTTGAACATGGGGCTATGGGCTCCGGGGATTGAATGGCAGCTGGCGGCGATCACCACCAGCCCATGGGCACGAATTATGAGTGCATGAGGTGAAATTCAAGTGGCAGGATTATGCTGGCCCATCCTCCCGACCGCATCCGCCATCGGTGATGCCCCAGCCAGACCCCTACCGCGGCCGCTTCGCCCCCTCGCCCACTGGTCCGCTGCATCGCGGCTCGCTGCTGGCGGCGCTGGGCAGCTGGTTGATGGCGCGGCGGGCCGGCGGTGAGTGGCTGGTGCGGATCGAGGATCTCGACCCGCCACGCGAGATCCCGGGGGCTGCGGCGCATCAGCTGGAAACGCTGCACGCCTTCGGTCTGGTGCCGGATGGCGAAGTCATCTACCAGAGCACGCGCGATACCGCCTATCAGCAGGCCCTTGATCGCCTGCTGGCCAGCGGCGATGCCTTCCACTGCCATTGCAGCCGCACCGACCTGGCCAGCGTCGGCGGCATCCATCGCCGTTGCGTAGCCGCCTCCCCGCGGCCCGATCCCGCCGTCCGGCTGCGGGTCCCGGACAACACCCTCATCCGGTTCCATGATGCGGTGCGTGGCCCGGTCGAGCAGCGCGTGGATACGGAAGTCGGCGACTTCGTCCTGCGCCGTGCCGACGGTCTGTGGGCCTACCAGCTGGCCGTGGTGGTGGACGATGCCCACCAGGGCGTGACCGGGGTGGTACGCGGCGCGGACCTGCTGGAATCAACCGCGCGGCAGATTTTCCTGCAGCAGCGCCTGGGCCTGCCCACGCCCAACTACGCCCATCTGCCGCTGATCGTCGACGGCCAGGGCGCCAAGCTGTCGAAATCCTGCGCGGCCCTGCCCGTGGATGCCGCCAATCCGCTGCCGGCCCTGCGCGCCGCCTGGGCCACCCTGGGCCAGGATCCCGCCGCCCTGGAAGGTCTTTCCAGCCCGCAGGCCGCACTGGCCTCGGCACTGTGCGCATTCGATCCGCAGCGCCTCGCCGCAGCGCACAACACGCAAGTCATCGACCATGCCTAGAATCGGGTGGCGCAAGCGCGAAGGCGCGCACCCACCAGCATTCCCATCCCGGAGACAAGCATCATGACAATGCGCGTGGCATTGGTAACCGGTGGTACCGGCGGTATCGGCACTGCAATCTGCAAGCGCCTGTCCGACGCGGGCCACAAGGTGGCCACCAACTATCGCAACGAAGAGCGCACCCAGGCGTGGCTGGAACAGATGAAGCAGGATGGCTATGACATCGTCGCCGTCCGCGGCGACGTGACCTCGCCCGAGCAGGCCCAGGCCATGGTGGAGGAAGTGAAAGACCGGCTGGGACCGGTGGACATCCTGATCAACAACGCCGGCATCACCCGCGACGGAACCTTCCACAAGATGGTGCCGGAGCAGTGGCAGGACGTGATCAACACCAACCTGGGATCGGTGTTCAACGTCACCCGTGCGGTCATCAACGGCATGCGCGACCGCAAGTGGGGCCGGATCGTGCAGATCAGTTCGATCAACGGCCAGAAGGGCCAGTACGGCCAGGCCAACTACGCCGCTGCCAAGGCCGGCATGCACGGCTTCACCATTTCGCTCGCCCAGGAAAATGCCCGCTACGGCATCACCGTCAACACCGTCTCGCCGGGCTACATCGGCACCGACATGGTGATGGCCGTACCCGAGGAAGTGCGCGAGAAGATCATCGCCCAGATCCCCACCGGCAGGCTCGGCACGCCGGAGGAGATTGCCTACGCGGTGTCATTTTTCCTGCCGGAGGAAGCGGCCTGGATCACCGGTGCGAACCTCGCCGCCAACGGCGGCCAGTACATGGGCTGGTAAGCACCCGCAAGCGCCCTCCGGCCACGCGGAGGGCGCCCTGCCCGCCTTCGGGGTCAGCTTGCAAGGCCCTGCATGCTGCGCCATGCTGCAGGGCAACAGGGATCTGTGAGTGCTTGTTCAATGAGCTCCACCCGTGTCATCAAGAAGTACCCCAACCGGCGTCTCTACGACACCGAGATTTCCAGCTACATCACCATCGAGGATGTGCGCCAGCTGATCGTTGATGGCGAGGACTTCGAAGTGGTGGACGCACGCAGCGGCGCCGACCTGACCCGCCAGGTGCTGCTGCAGATCATCTCTGAGCACGAACAGGATGGAACGCCGATCCTGTCCACCGAGCTGCTCAGCCAGATCATCCGTTTCTATGGCGACTCGCTGCAGGGCTTCATGGGCACGTACCTGGAACGTTCCATGCACGCCTTCCTCGAGCAGCAGCACCAGCTGCGCAAGCAGATGGACGGGCTGATCGACCAGACCCCGTGGGCGATGATGAACAAGCTCACCGAGCGCAACATGGAAATGTGGCAGGAGTTCCAGAAGAACCTGACCGGCAGCCTGGGACAGACTCCGCCCGGCGGGCGCAAGCAGCCCGGCGACGGCGACAAGCGCGAGCGCTGAAGGACTCTTTCGCATGAGCAAACGGATTGCCGTCGTCACCGGCGGCATTGGCGGGCTTGGGACCGCGATCTGCACCGCGCTGGCCAGGGCCGGACGCAGCGTGATCGCCACCGACCTGGACGGGGATGCCGCCCGCATCGCCGACTTCGAACGCAACGTGGACGGGCTGGATGTTGGCTTCCGCGCGCTCGATGTGTCCGACCACGCGGCCTGCGCCGCCTTCGTAACCGATGTTGAGCGCGAGCACGGCGCCCTGGATATCCTGGTCAATGGCGCCGGCATCACCCGGGATGTCACCCTGCGCAAGATGGATCAGCGCCAGTGGCAGCAGGTGATCGACGTGAACCTGGGCGGCGTGTTCAACATGTGCCAGCCGGCGATCGAAGGCATGTCCGCCCGCGGGTTCGGCCGGGTGGTGAACATCAGCTCGGTCAACGGCCAGACCGGTCAGTTCGGCCAGGCCAACTATTCGGCGGCCAAGGCCGGCATGCACGGCTTCACCATGGCCATGGCCCGTGAAGGCGCGCGCAAGGGTGTCACCGTCAACTCGGTTTCGCCGGGTTACTGCGAAACCGCACTGGTGATGGCCATGCCCCAGCAGGTGCGGGACGACATCGTGTCCAAAGTGCCGGTAGGCCGCCTCGGCCAGCCGGAGGAAATCGCGCGGGCGGTGGAGTTCCTGACCGCGGATGAGGCGGGATTCATCACCGGCGCGAACCTGCCGGTGAACGGCGGGTTGTTTATCAGTTTCTGAGTCCCTCTCGGGGGGCTTAACCCCGACTACGGAGAAATTGCCCTGTCGGGGGCGTAGCCCCGACCTACTGGGCCTGCTCGCAGAAGCGGGTGCGGTATTCGAGCGCCTTGGGCATCAGCGCCTGCAGATTGGCAATGCGGGTGCCCGGGTTGGGATGGGTGGAAGCGAACTCCGGCGGCGCCTGGCCGCCGCTGGCCTGGCCCATGCGCTCCCATAGCGGCACCGATTCGGCCGGGTCGAAACAGGCCGCCGCCGCCAGCATCAGCCCCACCTCATCCGCCTCGGTCTCGTGCTTGCGCGCGTAGGGCAGCAGATAGCCGTAGCCCATGGCGGCCATCACCATCTGCTGCTGCTGGGGATCCATGCCGCTGAACGCCCCCGCCGCCTGGCCGATCTGGCTGAGCCGCTGCTGGGCCATGCGCTGGGCACCGTGACGCAGCAGCGCATGGGCGATCTCGTGGCCCATCACCACAGCCAGGGCATCCTCGGTCCGGGCGACGGGCACCAGCCCGGTATAGACCGCCATCTTGCCGCCCGGCAGCGCGAAGGCGTTCGCCTGGTCGGACTGGATCACATTCACTTCCCACTCGAAGTCCGCCGAGAACCGCGACGGCTCCAGGCCGTGCTCGGCGGCCAGCGCCGCCTCCACCACTTCCACCTTGGCGAGCAGGCGCTCGGCAATGTTGCGCACCTGGCGCGAGATGGGTGCGTCCGGATCCATCGGCCGCTCCTGGGCCAGGATCTGCTGATAGGCCTGCAGGCCGAGCGACTTCTCATCCTCGGCCGACAGCGAGCGGTCAATGAGCACGCTCTCGCCGGTGACCGGATCCACGCTCTGGTTGGAAAACCAGTACCAGGCACCGTAGCCGATGAAGGCCACCAGCACCCATATCCTCAGCCCACCGCCCCGCCGCTGCGCAGGCCGCTGGCCGGCTTCCCGTCGCTGTCTCATGACCTCATCTCCGCTGGCAAATGGCGCCCTTCGGCGCCGGGCACATCACAGGTCCCGCACCACTCTGAAGCCGATCCGCGCGTTGGTGGTGTCGCGCTCCGCCGGCGCCCGCCAGGCCGACCGGGTCTGCTCGGGTGAACTGGCCCAGGCGCCGCCCCGGATCACCTGCATCCGGCAGCCGGGATTGACCCAGGGTGCCGCATCCCGCGGGGCGCGACGGTAGCTGTCGTGCCAGCAGTCTGCCACCCACTCGCTGACGTTGCCGGCAAGGTCATGCAGGCCCCAGGCATTGGCGGCGAAGCTGCCCACCGGCGCGGGGCCCCAGTGATCATCGCCGTAGCGGCGGAAGGCATTGCTCCAGCTGCGCCCGCCCGTTGAGCGGTCGCGGTCGCCGGTGAAGTTGCCGGCACCTTCCGGCGGCGAATCCGCTCCCCACGGGAACGGCGTATCGGTGCCCGTCCGCAATGCGTACTCGAACTCCGCCTCGCTCGGCAGCCGGTAGCGGCGCCCGGTCTGCTCAGACAGCCAGTCCGCATAGGCCTGGGCATCCTCCGCGCTGACGTGGATGACCGGCATGGCAGCGTCGGCGCGGCTGCCATCGAAACCGGACCGCCAATCCACCCCGCTGCTGCGCACGAAGTTGCCGCTGCGCTCATCCCATGCCATGGAAAACCCGCGCCGCACCGCACGCGGCTGGTAACCGGTGGCATTGATGAAGCGGCGGAACTCGCCCACGGTCACTTCCGTCATTGCCATGGCGAACCCGCGATCGAAGCGGATATTGCGCTGCGGCCGCTCCTGATCGGTGGACCCCCGCTCGTTTTCCGGCGCCCCCATGCTGAACGCCCCGTGCGGCACCACCACCATGCGCGGCCCGCGCCCGCCGGTTTCCAACGCGTCGGTGAACACCTGGCCCGGGCGGAACAGGCCGTAGTGCACGGCCAGGTCGATGCGTTCGCGCAGCTCCGCTGCGGCGGAGTCACCGGGCTCGGCAATGCGCAGCAGCTCGGCAAGAATGGTGCGCGCCTTGGCAATACCATCGAAATCGCCAAGCACGGAGATGCCCTGGTCGCGCAGCTGCGCAATGCGCACCGTCCGCTGGCGCTCGATCCGCTCGCGGGCATCCTCCACCGTCCCGGCCTGCGGGCGGATGGTGCCGGCACGCGCCAGCCACTGGCCGGCACCTTCGAAGTCATCCTCGTCGGCGGCGTTCTCCGCGCGCCGGATCAGGGCGCTTTCCACCGCGGCCACGTTCTGCATGGCACGCGGCTGATCGGGACTGAGCTCCAGCGCCTGGCGCAGCAGGGCCAGCGCGCCGCCCTGGCCGGACTCGCCGTAGTTGCCCGCGGCGATCTCGTCTTCTGCCGCGCTGTTGAGCTGCCAGAGCTGATCAGCCAGGTCCACCTGCTGCAGGTACGCCTCCACCCCGGCATCCTCGGGCCAGACCCCGCGGGCCACCGCCGCCACGCGGCGGGCATTGCTGAGCGCGTCCGCGTCTTCCCCGGCCGCGTCCAGCGCCTCCGCGCCCATTTCCAGCAGCCGTTCCCGCGCACGCTCCAACCCGGCAGCGGCTTCCTCGTTGCCGGCATCACTGTCCAGCAGCGCCAGATACAGCGGAATGGCCGAGCCGTCGTCTTCGTACAGGCGCCCGTCCTCCAGCGCCTCGCCGGCCTGCTCCCGGGCCTGATCGAGCTCTTCTTCGTCCAGCGCCACCTGCGGCCGGTTCCAGGTCAGGCTGTCGGCCTGGCTGTCATCGCCACTGATGGTGACGCTGCCCGAGGCCGCCACTGCTTCCTCCGGCGCCGGCGCATCGCCGTCCGGCTCCCTGCCGCAGCTGGCGCACAGCATCGCGATCAGCATGGCAATGAGCAGGGCCTGGGTACGCAAACGGATCTCCTGGGAGGGTATGGTCAAACCGCGACGGTAGGGCGCGCTGCAAAGAGCGTCAATCCATTCTGCACGCGTCGCGCCCCGGCTGCGTCGGCCGGACAACCTGCTAGGCTCGCCCCCCATGTCTGCAAACCAACCGATCTGGGTCACCGACCCCACCGTACTTGCCAGCCGTCTTGCCACCCGCCCACAGCGCGTGGGGCTGGACACCGAATTCATCCGCGAACGTACCTTCTGGCCCCAGCTGGCGCTGGTACAGCTGGCCATCGGCGAAGAAATCCTGCTGCTGGACCCCCTCGCCCCCGGCATCCTCGATGCGCTGCGCCCGCTGCTGCTGGACCAGTCCATCGTGAAGGTCATGCACAGTGCCGGCGAAGACCTGGTGGCCTTCAGCCATGCGTGCAACGCCGCGCCAACGCCCCTGTTCGACACCCAGGTGGCGGCGGCCCTGGGCGGGATCGCCGCCGGCATCGGCTATCAGCGTCTGGTCGCCGACCTGCTGGGCGTGGAACTGGCCAAGGGCCAGACCCGCTCCGACTGGCTCAAACGTCCCCTCAGCGCCGCCCAGCTGGAATACGCGGCCGACGACGTGCGCTACCTCGCCGGGCTGCACGACCAGCTGTCTGCGCGACTGGAAGCGCTCGATCGAGTGGCCTGGTTCGAAGAGGACTGCGCCCGCCAGGTGGAAGCTGCCGGCGCCGAACCCGAGCCGTGGCCGCACCTGTCGGCACGCGGCGCCCAGCACGTGGACGGCCCGGCCCGCATCCGCCTGCTGCGCCTGCTGCGCTGGCGCGAAGCCCGCGCCCGCAGCCACGACCGCCCGCGCAACTGGGTGCTCGACAACGAGCTGGCGTTTGAGCTGGCGCGTCGGCCGCCCGAAAGCCAGGCTCATCTGCAGCGCCGGCTCGACAGCCACCCCAAGGCCCCGCGCAAGCTGGCAGCGCAGATCTGGACCGCACTGGAAACGCCGCTGGCGGACGAAGCCGACGCGCCCGCGCCGCCTACCGTCGAGGCCGATCGCAAGACCGTGCGCGAAATGCAGGAAGCCGTATCCACCCTCAGCGCCAGCCTGGGCATTCCCGATGGCGTGCTCGCCTCGCGCAAACGCCTGGAACAGCTGCTGGAAACCGGCCGCTGGCCCGATGCGCTCGAAGGCTGGCGCCGCGAGCAGCTGGAGCCCGTGCTGGCGCCGCTGATCGCCCGGCAGTTGCCGTCGACCGACCCGGTCGTATAATGCCGCCGTTGAAGTGGTAACCGTGGGGCGGTAGCTCAGCTGGGAGAGCGTCGCGTTCGCAACGCGAAGGTCGGGAGTTCGATCCTCCTCCGCTCCACCATTTTTCTGTGCACAGGTGTGCATTCTCGGCATTAAAGGCCTGATTTCTAAGGGAAACCCCGAGGAGCCAGGCCTTTTTTGTGCACCAGCGTGCACCACTGTGCATTGCAAATAGGGGGCATCTGGGGGCATAACTGGGGGCATCCACTCCAATCAGCCCCGAGGATGCCCCCACATGCGCCTTTCAGACGCGGCCATTCGCAAGGCGAAGCCGACCGATAAGATCCAGCGCCTGTTCGACGGATTCGGGCTGTATCTGGAAATCACCACGGCCGGATCCAAGCTGTGGCGCCAGAAGTACCGGTTCGGCGGAAAGGAGAAGCGCCTGGCTCACGGCCCCTATCCCACCGTCACCCTTGCCCAGGCCCGCCAGCGCCGCGACGAGGCTCGCCGGCTGCTGGCAGAAGGCATCGACCCTGCCGAGCAGCGCAAGGCTGAAAGGATCGCCGGCGAGGAACGCGCCGCCAATAGCTTCGAGGCGGTGGCACGCGAATGGCACGGAAAGTTCTCCAAGGATTGGGCAGAGAGCCATTCCAGCAAGATCATGGGCCGCCTGGAGCGCGACCTGTTCCCCTGGCTGGGCAAGTACCCGATTGCCGACATCAAAGCACCCGAATTGCTGCGCTGCCTGCGGCGCGTCGAGAGCCGTGGGGCACTGGAGACGGCTCATCGCATCCTGCAGAACTCTGGCCAGATCTTCCGCTACGCCATCGCCAGCGGTCGTGCCGACCGCGACCCTTCCGCAGACCTGCGCGGGGCGCTGACGCCTTGGAAGCCACAGCACTACCCTGCCCCGACCGACCCGGCGGCCGTGGGTGAGCTGCTGCGGGCCCTGGACGGCTATTCCGGCGGGCTGCCAGTGAAAACCATGCTGCAGCTTGCGCCGCTGGTGTTTGTTCGGCCAGGCGAACTGCGCCAAGCAGAATGGGCCGAAATCGACATGACCGCGGCCGAGTGGAACATTCCGGCGCACAAGATGAAGACCCGGGAGCCGCACCTGGTGCCGCTATCCCGGCAGGCTGTCGAGTTGCTCATGGACCTGCACCCGCTCACTGGCGATCGGGCCCACCTTTTCCCGGGCGGCCACGATCCACGGAAACCAGTCAGTGAAAACGCGCTCAATGCTGCACTGCGCCGCCTGGGCTATGACAAGGACACCATGACCGGCCACGGCTTCCGGGCAATCGCCCGCACGCTCCTGGACGAAGAACTGCATTTCCGGCCTGACTACATCGAGCACCAGCTGGCACACGCGGTCCGCGACCCCAACGGCCGGGCCTACAACCGCACCAAGCACCTGCCAGAGCGCCGCAAGATGATGCAGGCGTGGGCTGACTACCTGGACAGGCTGAGAGCCGAAACCAGCAACGTTCTGGAGTTCAAGAAATCCGGCACGAGCCGGTAAAGCGGCGGAACCGGGCGTAGGAGCGCCCGGCCCGCCTTCCACAACCGCCAACCATAGGAGATGGCGACCATGGCAGCACAGATCGTAAACGAAGGCCTTGAGCCGGCCACGACCGGCAATACCGAGATCCCTTTCTGGATCGATGATGAGTGGGAAACGCGGTCTGGCCTTGCATCGCTAGGGACACGGAGGAGCTTGGCGGAAGCCGATCGCTGCCTGAACGCGATGAACCGCATCCAGACGCTGCTTATGCGAGACATGATGCTTCGCGCGCTGGAAGATGACGACGACACGGTTGGGGTCCTGGCGCCCGTCGACGTGGAGGCATTGATGCTCGCAGTCACGGAACTCGGGCGTCGGGCCGAAAGCAGCCTCGAACGAGTCCGGGTCAACCGGCACGGCTGTAACGGATAGCCCGGGCGGCTGAACAAATAGTAAATGGGGGCGACGTCCTATTGACGTCCGAACCATTCCGGGGCGGTCCGTATGCGGCCGCCCTCTTTTTTTCTCCGCTTTAAGGCGCCTGGATCACGGCCGCATCCGGGGATGTGCATGGCAGACTGTTCCTGCCCAAACGGCCACATAACGGCCATTTGGAAAAGGCGGGACCGACACCCCACGGGGGCCAAAAAAAGGCCCCCACCGTTGGCGCGGCAGGGGCCCAGGTTCCATTGAGCTACCAATGGGCCGGCGTACCGGCTTGCTGATCATGGGGCGCACGCCCTACTCCACGCAAGCCTGCCGGCCTCCTCAGTTTGGAGGCAGTCACGCTATGCAACACACGTCTACGACACTTTCGCCGGCTCAGGCGGCCCCGATGCTGCTTTCGGTTACCGACGCCAGTCGGGCACTCGGAATGAGTCGCTCGTGGATCTATGGGCAGATCCGAGCAGGCCTCATCAGCTCGGTGAAGCTGGGCTACAAAACCATGGTCCCCACGGCCGAGGTGCGTCGGATCGTCTCCGGCGGACTGCAGGAGCCTGCGGAATGATCCCGGGCCTGGAGAGGTTCCGCGGCGCAGCATCCGGCGCCAAGGCGCTGGCCGGGACACTCAATCGACTGACGGAAAAGCACCGAGCCCTGATCCCCGACCTGGTAGCAACGCCGCTGGGCCGGCACCGTGCACGCGCTGTTGCTGAAGAGATGCGCCTACTGGGCCAGGCCGCGCGCGAGCTCGCAAAGGCTGCTGAGGGCTGCCATTCCGCCTTCCTCGACAACCTGGAGGGGGACGACGAATGATGAACGCAAAGAAGAACGCCCTGGCCGGTGGCACGGCTCAGGGCGCGGACAACGCAGGCTTTGGGGGACTGCAAAGCGATTCTATCACCGCCCGAAAAGCTCGGCCCACACCCGGTACAGCGCGCGCTGCAGTCCTCGACGCGCTTCTTCAGGGCGAGAGGCTGACCAGCCGTATTGCTTGGGACAGGTTCGGCACCTCCCGGCTGGCGGCCGACATCTACGCATTGCGGCGCATGGGCTGGTCGATCACCGCCACCGCCATCACAGTCCAATGCCGCTTCGGTCGGTCATCAGTGGTCACCGCGTACAGCTTGGACACTCACGCCCAGGGGCCGAGGCATGAGCGATGACCCGAGCCTCCTCAACCAGTACTGGCTTCTCCGGAACGCGTGCGTGGACCCCAAGTTGAGCAGTGCCTCCAAGGCTGTGCTGGCAGTCATCCTGGAGCATCGCAACCGCGCGGCCGGGACAGCCTACCCAGGGTTTGATCGGATAGCGCGCATGGCCGGGGTACATCGGACGTCAGTCATGCGGGCGGTAGCGGAACTGGAGGCTACCGGATACCTGGCAGTAACCCGCCAGGAACGACGCGCCAACCGCTACTCGTTTCCGAGCTGGCCCGCCACGGGTGACTGGCCCGGCCTATCTGGTAGCGCAGGCGCCACCAGAATGTCCACCACCAGAACGTCCCAAACTCTGCAGAACCGCAGAGTTCCCAGCCGCCGCCTGTCTGCCGTTGAGCGAGTGAAGGCGAACGTCGAAGCGGCTGAGCATCGCCGCCTATCTGGTAGCGCCGGCACCACCAGTTACGAGGCGGCAGCGGACGCATCTGGTAGCGCCTCTGCACAGCAACTGGTAGCGCACGCACACCCATCTGGTAGCACCGCTGCACAGCAACTGGTAGCGCCAATGCGACCCGAACCAGCTTCTAACTATCTAGAACCTATGGGGGAACACACAGAGCGCGCGTACAAGCTCGAAAACCAGAGAGCCTGGATCAACCAACGCCTGCGCCTGGGAGACATCACGAAAGAAGAGGCAGCCGAGGAGCTGCGCGCGCTGTACTGAGTCACATCAGGAGCAAACGCCAGAAGTGGCGGCAGCTGCACTCTTCGAGTTTGCAGAGTGCCCAACTGCACAGATCCGTGCAGTTGCTTGGCAACTACCGGAATCCCGGGAGTTCGCCGGGCCTCTGCAAATTCGCAGAGGGGGGGCATCAAAAGTTCGAAGCGCCCCCCTGGCCGACACGTCTGCCCAGAGAAATTTTCGCACCGTCAAAATTGAGATTTGAAAAAATGGATGAACAAACACGAGCGATCGATGCTGCCGCACGGGCCTACGTGGAGGCCTCTATCACCTTGGCCGACCTGCTGCTGGTGAAACTCCTGGCAGAAGCGCCGGACATCGCGGCGAAGGCAGAGCAAGCCCTGGGCCACGGCGAGAGGATGCAGCTGGTGCTGGA
>DXCY01000145.1 GCA_019115725.1 Candidatus Luteimonas excrementigallinarum | reverse complement strand
GCGTGTGGCGCACGTAGTAGTACACCTCGGCCTGGGCGGGCACCACGTTCGGGGCGCGGCCGCCATCGGTGATCGCGTAATGGATGCGGGTGCCATCGGGCACGTGTTCCCGCAGCATGTTGGCCATGTGGTTGAGGGCTTCCACTCCGTCCAGCGCGGAACGTCCTCGCTCGGGCGCGATGGCCGCGTGCGAGGCCACGCCGTGGAAGCGGAACTTGCCGCTGATGTTGGCCAGGCTGGTGGACTGCGCCGCGGAGTTGCTGTCCGAAGGGTGCCAGTGCAGGGCAATATCCACGTCGTCGAACAGGCCGGCGCGGACCATGAAGACCTTGCCCGAGCCTCCTTCCTCGGCGGGCGTGCCGTAGACCCGGATCTCGCCTTCCTGCCCACTGCTGTCCAACCAGTGCGCGATCGCCCGGGCCGCGCCCACCGCGCCGGCGCCAAACAGGTTGTGGCCACAGGCGTGCCCGGCATCGTGCCCGGACAGCGGCGAACGCTGCGGCCCGGCCTGCTGGGACATGCCCGGCAGTGCGTCCATCTCCGCCAGCAGCGCGATCACCGGGCCGCTGCCGCGCCGGCCAGCACGGGCGACAAAGGCCGTCGGCATGCCCGCCACGCCGGCCTCGATTTCAAACCCGGCCTGGCGCAGCTCATCCTGGAGCAGGGAAGAGGCCAGGGCCTCCTGATAACCAAGCTCCGGCTGCTCCCAGATCGCCTGCGCCAGCCGGGCCTGCGACCCGGCCCAGGCATCCACCTCGGCGCGCACCTGGGACTGGCCGGCGCTGATCCGCGCCGTGCTGCCGGCACCCGCCCAGGCGTCCGTTCCGCATGCGCTGGCCGCTGCCAGCAGTGCGGCCAGCACGCAGCGGGCGATCAAGGCGCCGCTCCTTCCTGCGGGCCGATCAGGCGCACCTCATCCAGTTCGAACCACGCCGTATCACCGGGCGCCCCGCCGACGGAAAACGCGATCTGCATCGCATCGTCGCCCTGCCAGGCCGGCGGGTCACCATCTCCGCGCCAGGGCGGCAGGCCGGCAAATCCAGTCCACGGCACCTGGTAGTCCTGCCATCCGGGCGCCAGCTGGAACTCATGCGCCCAGCGCCGTCCTTCCTGTCCGCGGATTTCCACCCGCACGGATCCCGCCTCCCCCCTGGCCTGGAACGACAGGCCCTGCCAGTCCTCCAGGTCGGCAGGTGCCACGGAGCCGCGCGAGAGCGGCAGCAGCACCGCGGCATAGGCGCGGCCGGAATGCGACAGCCGCGCATGGGTGGACAGGACATGTCCATCACCATCCGGACGGGCGATGCGCAGGCTCGATTGCCAGGTGCGATCGTTGCCACCGTCAGCATCGCTGATGCGCAGGGTATCCAGCGCCGTGCGGCCGTCGGCGCGCTCGAAGTCATCGATCAGCGCGGACAAGGGTCGCGGCGGCAGGCTGGCGCGGGCGTTTGCCGACGGACGGCTGGCATCCGGACCGGTCACTTCCTCGCCCGCCAGAAAGACGCGCTGCACCCGCTGCATTGCGGTGACGTCATCCCACGGCTCCCCCTGCACCAGCACCAGGTCCGCCCGCCGGCCTTCGGCAAGCACCCCGCGATCGGTCGTGCCCAGCACCATCGCCGCGCCCGCGGTGGCCGCGTGAAGCGCCTGGCGCGGCGTCAGCCCGGCGCGCACCAGCAGTTCCAGCTCGCGGGTGGCGGCCCGGCCGTGGGGAGTGCCGGGCATGCCGGCGTCGGTTGCCACCACCACCGGTATCCCGGCGTCATGCATGCGCTTCACATTGGCCAGGGCCACATCGAAATTGCGCCGCCGCTGCTGCAGCACCGGGGTGTCCGGATCCTCGGGCGGCGCATCGCCCACCCGCACCGGCTCATATACCGCCAGGCTTGGACCATAGGCCGTGCCGTGTCCGCGCATCAGCGCAATCAGCTCATCATCCACCGGCCGATCGAGGATGCTGTGGGCAATCAGGTCAACGCCTGCGCGCGCGGCCTGCTTGGCCCGCTCCACGGTCACCGTGTGGCTGAAAACCTTGATCCCATGGCGATGGGCCTCGTCCACCAGCGCGGTCAGCGTGGCTTCGTCCATGCTCGTGTTGTCGGGCGCATTGTTGTAGCGCCAGCCATCGGTGAAGGCCTTGATGAAATCAGGCCCATAGGTCGCGATCTCCTGTACCGCAGCACGGGCCGCCTCCGGGGAATTGACCCAGCGGGTGGTGGCCTGGTCGGCCCAGTCGGCACCATGGCCCAGCGGCGTACTCATGCGCGCGCCAAAGTGCACGCTCGGGGCGGCCAGGTCCGCAAGCCAGTCGCGCCGCGGCGCATGGGCCTCCGGCTGCTGGTGGTAGTCGGCCACCGTGGTCACACCGGCATCGAGATAGGCGTTGGCCACCTCCGGCAGCGCGGCCGGGCGCGTATTGGGAGTCCAGTGGGTATGCAGATCAAGCATGCCGGGCACCAGCGACAGCCCACTGCCATCCACCACCTGGGTGGCTTGTCCGGTGGAAAGCCCGGTGCCAATGCGGGCAATCCGTCCGTCCTCAACCAGCACGTCGACCGCGTGCGGCTGGCCGGTCTCCGCATCCAGCACCTGCGCATCGCGGATCAGCAGGCCGGCGTGGGCGCTGCCCGCCGCCCACAGGGTTGCGACAGCCGCAATCAGGGCCGGTGCCATCACACCGGGAAGGGACTTGTGCATGAATGATTTCCTCATTGCAGTTGCAGGCCGTCAGCAGTGACGTCCATCGCGGGCACCCTCAGGCGCACTCCGCCGCTCACATCCTCGACCTCCAGCCCCAGGCTGACGGCCACGTTGCGGGCGAACCCCGCCGGATCGTTGGCGGGGTACAGGCCCACCACGCGCCGACTGCCAACGCGGGGGTCATCGATGATGATCGGTACATCGCTGTAGCGCCGGAAACGCGCCGCCGCCACCGACAGAGTGTCGCCGTTGAAAGCCAGCATGCCTTCCCGCCACAGCAGGCGACGATCCAGCTCGGTGTCCTCGATCCGGTCCACGGCAATCCCGGTAGAGGGACGCGCAACAGCGCGCATGCCCGCATGCAAACGCGCCGGCACCGGTGCCGGCCCGCTGTCCGTGACGTCCACCACACCCTCGCTCACCAGCACTTCCACCGGCCCGGCCCCGGCGCTGCCGCGGCCATCCAGGCTGATACTGAAACGGGTGCCCACCGCAGTCACACGGGTGCCATCGGCTTCGACGGTGAACGGGCGCGCAGGATCACTGGCCACGTCGAACAGTGCGGTTCCGGACAGCAGCTGCAGCTCACGCCGGTCGGCGTGCATCCGCGTGCGCACCCGGGTATCCGCGTCGAGGGTCAGCACGGACCCGTCCTCCAGCGCCACCCGCAGGATCTCCCCCCGGGCCGTGTGATGCAGCGTGCCCTGCGGCCATGCCAGCAGCAGGGTGCCGGCCACAGCCGCAACCAGCGTCGCAGCGGTTGCCAGCAACCAGGCGCTGCGGCGCCTCCGGGATCGTGCGGCCGGCACCGCCGGAACACGATCCGTCCAGGCCAGCACGGCACGCGCCCGCGCATAGGCGCCAAAATGGCGGCTGGACGCGGCCAGCCAATGGTCGCGTTCGGAGACTTCGGCAGCGCTCAGCGCTCCACGGTCCTCGCGTACCACCCAGGCCGCGGCGGTGGCATCAATGTCCATGCGATCAGCGCTTTCCATGCGAGCGCTCCATCCTCCCGGGGCGACTCAAGGGCGGCGCCGTCGTGGACGCCGCGGTCCCGGCACCCACGCCTGCCATCAGCAGCCGCAGTGCCTTGATCATGTGTTTTTCAACCGTGCTCTGGCTGATCCGCAGCTTCTCGGCCACCTCGCGCTGCGACAGGCCTTCGATGCGGCGCAGACTGAACACCTCGCGACAGCGATTGGGCAGCGAGGCCAGCAGCTCATGGGCCAGGGCCAGCTGCTGGCGCGAACAGGCGAAGTGTTCGGGCGAGTCCGTGCCCGGCGCCTCCGCCCCCAGACCATCAAGCTCGGCGACCGTCTCGAAAGCCACCACCTGCGCCCGGCGCAGGTGGTGGTGCACGACGGACCGGGCCACCGTGAACAGATAGGCGCGCGGCTCACGGACGTGCGTAATGCAATCCAGTCCCGCCAACCTGGCGTAACTCTCCTGCACGATGTCATCCGCATCCGTTCCCGGCAGCGCCAGCCGCTCGCGCAGCCAGCGCCTGAGCGCCGGCTCATGGGGCAGGATCTCTTCCGCCAGCCACACCGCCCTGTCCGCCGCCAGCGATGGGCTCCCACCGCCGGCGGCCACTGACCCGTCCATCGCCATCAGAACGACCTGGTCACGCTCATGTACCAGTAACGCGGGTAGGGCTGGTACAGGTTGGACAGGTAGCCATAGGCCCCTGAACTCACCGACGGGCGCTCATCGGTCACATTGTTCACGCCCAGCTTCGCCGACCAGCCATCCAGCCGCCCTGCGTTGCTGAACTCATAGCGCGCGAACAGGTTGCCGATGGTGTGCGAATCCACCCGCCACTGGTTGCCATCGCTGTCCGACAGGCCGGTATCCCACACGGCACCGGTGTAGCGCACGCTGCCGCCCATGCTGAGCCCGCCCTTGCGCCAGGTGACCGTGCTGCTCCACTTCCATTCCGGGGTGCCGCCCTGGGCCCTGAGATCGCCGCCACCGGCGATCCACACCGAACCGTCGATCAGGCCTGCATCCCGCGCATCGGCCAGCACCTGGATGTCCGGCGACAGGTCGCGGTAGAACTCGATCACCCGGGTGCCGTTGATGCTGACGCCGAACTGGCCCCAGCCGGTCTCCGGCGAGCGCCACGACATGCCGTAGTCCACCCCGCGCACCGTCTGCGGCTGCAGGTTGACGTACTGGTCGGTCACGTACAGCACGCGGCCGGCCGGATCCAGCCCCGTGCCCTCGTAGCGGGCAATGTCATCCACGCTCGGATCGGCACGCACCACGTTCGGATTGCTCGATCCCTGCATGCGCAGCAGGTAGTCCAGGGTCAGCGCATTGCCCTCGCCAAACAGGCCGATGATGCCTTCCTGCTCGTACTTGAAGTAATCCAGCGAGAACATCCAGCTGCCCGCGGCATCGGGCAGGAAGCGCGGCTGCCACACCAGGCCGGCGCTGGTGTTGGTGGAGGTCTCCGGCTCCAGGTCCGGGTTGCCGGAACGCCGGGCGGTGGTCGAGGCGCTATGCGGGCAGTTAGTGAAGCTGTCGGAGGCACCGTTGCGCACATCGACTTCGCACTGGATGTAGTCGGTGCGGGTATTGGACCTGCTCACCAGGGTTGCATTGACCTGCTCCAGGTTCGGCGCGCGGAAGCCTTCCGCCCAGGACGCGCGCAGGCGCAGCCCGTCCACCAGCTCCCATCCCAGGGCAAGCTTGGGCTTGGCCACGCTGCCGAAATCACTGTAGCGCTCGGCGCGACCCGCCAGCTGCAGGTCCAGCGAACGCACCAGCGGCACATCCATCTGCGGCGCCACCAGCGGCACCGACATTTCCGCGAACAGCGCGTACACCGTGCGCGACCCCTCGGTATCGGGGGTCGGGCTGACGCCATAGATATCGCTGGGGTACTCGTTGCCGGTCACCGCATCGACGAAGAACAGGCTGCCATCCACGCGCGGATCGCGGTTGTCGCGCTGGCGCTCATGGCGCGCCTCGATCCCCGCCGCCAGGCCCACGTCACCCGCCGGCAGGCTGAACAGGTCGGGGCGGGACGCCTTGAAGTCCCACAGCCACAGTTCGGTGCGGCTCTCACGAACGGCATCGACGTAGAACCGGTCCAGCACCGCGTCGGAATTGCAGCCGCCACAGAACGGGTTGTAGGCGCTGGCACCCGGATCCGCCAGCGCCTGCTGGAACAGGGTCATGCTGACCGCCTGCTGGGTATCCACCACCTTGGCCTGCGAATACATCAGGGCCGATTCCCAGTCGAAGTTGTAGTGGAAGCCACGCAGGCCGGCCAGCGCGCGTACCTGTTCGTTCTCCACCTGGATTCTGGTCGGGCGCTCGAAGCGGTAGGAGGAAATCGTCACCGGCAGGCCGTCCGGGCCGATATCCAGGCCGTCGATCCGGTTGGGATTCACGCTGCCATCGGGCAGCAGCGCAGCGCCAAACGGGTTCCAGTGGTTGCTGCCGGGGACCACCACGGGCAGCGCGGCGATCGAGTTGACCGGCATCTGCAGGCTGTCCGCGTCGGCGTGGTAATAGCCGAGCTCGCTGAAGAAACCGATGCCGTTGTCGAAGTCCCACTTCGAGGTCAGGAACAGGTTGGTGCGGCGCACTTCGGGCGTCAGCGACAGCGGCCACTGGGCCTGGGCGTCGGAGCGCAGGTTGCGGTCGGCGCCGGAGCTCGCCTTGGAGCCGCTGGCCACGCACACCCCATCGCCGGTGTCGGCCGCACAGTCGGGGTTGGTCACCGGCTGCACGTGGAACGCGCCGGCGCCGGAAGTCACCAGCTCACCGGCACGGGTCACCGGACGGCCGGTGGTGAAGTTGCCCCACGCGCTGGTGGCACTGCGGTTGTCCAGGCTCGGATCGCCTTCGAACGGCGTGCCAATGAAATCGAACCGCCGGTCCGCGGTGGCGGTCCAGTCGTGATCCAGCGAGTCGATGCCGGTGGTGCGGTAATGATTGAACGACAAGGTCACGTTGCCCCGCAGGTCGTCGGTATTGCGCCCGACAATGCCGCTCACGCTCCAGTCGCGCAGGCCGGTGCCTTCGCCGGATCCCGACTGGACGGTGATTTCACCGCCATGCATGTCGTCGCGCAGCACGTTGTTGACCACGCCGGCCACGGCGTCGGTGCCGTAGATGGCGGCGGCACCGTCGAGCAGCACTTCCACCCGCTGCAGGCCATTCACCGGAATGGTGTTGGCGTTGTAGCTCAACACCGGCACCAGGTTGCCGTCGGCCTGGCTGGTGGGGTGAACCACGGTGCGGCGGCCATTGACCAGCAGCAGCGTGTTACCCACGCCCAGCCCGCGCAGGTTGACGGAGGCGATATCGCCGCGCGCGTAGTTGGAGCTGTTGCCGCCATTGGTGCCGACAAAGGACACATCACCCATCTGCGGGATCGAGCGGAACAGGTCGTCGCCCGAGATCGCCCCGGTCGCCTCGATCTGCTCCGGCTGCATGGTCACCACCGGCAGGATCGCCGCCGCGCTGGAGCCGCGGATCTGCGATCCGACCACGGTCACCTGCTCCAGCGTGGCCACATCGGAATCAGCCGCCGCGGGGCGCACCTCTTCCGCGCGCGGCGCGGCAGGCACCGGCTGCTGCGTGGCGGCGGCCTGGCCGGCAAATGCCATGCTGCCAGTTCCCAGCGAAGCAAGCATCTCCGGGCGGTACAGGGTAATCGTGGTGCCGTCGTCGGAAGCGATCTGCAGGCCGCTGTCGGCAATCAGCCGCTCCAGCGCCTCGCGCGTGTCCATCTCACCGGCCAGGGGCGGCACTTCGACGGCCGGGGCTCCCGGCTCTCCCGCCGGCGCGATGATCTGCAGTCCCGCCTGGCGGGCAAATTCGGGCAGCGCCTCTTCCAGGCTTCCCCCCTGCACATCGAACGTGACATCGCCCGCCAGCACCGGCCCGGCACTCATTGCCATGGCAACCAGCCCCAGGCGGACCGCCCGGGCCAGTGCACCGTGTCTGTTTCGCATCGCCTTTCCTCCCAAAGGTCGCAACACCATAGCGGCCGGTAAACCGACCCGTCTCCCCTGCACGATGCACGAGGGCGGAATATCCTCCACTCGGCCCGTGGAACCCCGCGCTTGTGCCGAAAGCGCGGGAAACTGGTAGCGTTCGCAGCTTCGCCATCGCCTGCCCGCAAACCACCCGCCATGCCTTCGCTCGATACCCTGCACCGCCACTTCCGCCTGATTGCCACACTGGCGATCGCGCTCAGCGTGTTCACCTGGGCCTTGGACCTGGCCGGGCTGGTTTACAACTGTCCGTTCTGCCGCGCCCAGCGCACGGTGATCGGGCTGCTGGGCCTGCTGATGCTGGTGCCCGATCCGCGCCACTGGCTGGTGCGCTGGCCGGCGACCACGCTGGCGGGCTTCGGGATGGTGGTGGGTGCCCAGCAGCATTTCTCCCACTGGCGGCGGATCAACGCGGGCGAGTTCAGCCTGGCCGAGGCGTGGTGGGTGGATCCGTTCCTGCTGTCGGGTGCCGCCATCTTCATCATCACCGGGCTGGTACTGCTGCTGTGGTCATGGCGCCCACGGCATGAAGCAGACCGTCAAATCTGAACACCGGGTTTGAAACCCGCTGCGCCAGCCCCATCTTCATGAAGATGGAGAAACAGTCCGCCGACCTGAAGCTGGAGATCGTCCGCGACCATGATCCGCGCCCGATCCCGCCCGAGGCGCCCCTGCCCAGCGACTGCTGCGACAGCGGCTGCGACCCGTGCGTGCATGACACCTATACCGACGAGCTGCAGTACTACCGCCAGCAGCTGGCCAAATGGTTGGAGCGAAACCCCGAATAGATCGGGGCTATGCCCCCGATGCCCCGCGCGCTCGGGACCCGCAATAGATCCCGTACAGAGTTGCCATCACCTCGCCCGCCGGGCCCGGCACCAGCGAGTAAAAAATCATCTGTGCTTCCCGGCGCGTCTGCACCAGCCCCTCCTCGCGCAGCACCGCCAGGTGCTGGGACAGCGCCGACTGGCTCAAGTCCAGCATTTCGTTGAGCTCACCGACTGAACGCTCGCCGCCGGCCAGCAGGCACAGCACCTGCAGCCGGCGCTCGTTGGCCAGCGCCTTGAGCAGCTTCGCCGCCTCGCCAGCGTGCGCCTGCATCGCCGTGAGGTCGAAGTCGGGACGGGCCGGGGGGTTGCCCATGATCCTTGCACCTCTGTTTGCCGGGCGGTATCGCCCCACGTCGGGATGACGCGGAGCAATGATATCAACCGGCCCCGGCCGCCTGCCCCCCCGGAGCCTCCGCCCGGCAGCAGTCAGCGCGGCCCCATCACTACGTTCAGGTCATCGCCCTGGGGCATGCCGCCGCGGCGCTGCACGGTGCCGTCCGCATCGCGGAATACGAGCGCAGGCGTGCCGCGGAAGCCGAGCTCCATCATCAGCATCTGGTTGGATTCCAGCGCGCGGCGGACGCCGGCCGGTACATTCGGTGCGGCGGACACGCCGCCCTGGGCGAAGCGACGCTCGTTCTGCGTCAGCATGGCGCTCGGGTCATCCGCGCCCAGGATCGTGGCGACCTTGCCCGCGCTGTCCTCCCGGATAACCCCGACCATCACGTGGCGCAGCTGCACTTTGCCTGCGTCCACCCACGGACGCGCGGCTTGCCACAGGCGGTTGCAGAACGGGCAGTTGGGATCGCTGAAGGTGTAGATCACCCGGGGCGCGCTGGGGCTGCCGTCAAGCACCCATTCGGAGGATTCGAGCTGCGACATCATCTGGTCGCCCATCGGACCGGCCACCAGCTCCTGCAGCCGCATCGCGTCACGCTCGTTGCCGCTGCGGTCTATGCGGGTGCCGACGATGGCGTCGCCGCCGGGGGTGACATAGACCGCGATCGGCTGCTGCCCGGCGACCGCGGCAAAGCCGCGCAGCCCGTCGTCGGCCGGAAACTCCTCGACGATGTTCACGCCGTTGGCTTCCAGCGCATCGAACACCGGCGGGCGGTCGCCGTTATCCGCATGGCTGCAGGCGGTGGCGGTCAGTGCGGCTGCGCCCAGGCACAGCGCGGTCAGGAAAGCGTTTGCAGACATGGTCACTCCAGGGAATCGGAAAGGGGATGCGCGCCGAACTGGCGGCGCAGGGTGTGGGCCAGGCTGGCACCGGTGAGTTCGCCCATATGGGTTTCCACCAGACGGCCGTCGGCTGCGAAATACAGAGTGGTGGGCAGGGCCCGGGCCCCGGTTTCGACCATGGTCCGCGAATGCGGGTCGCGCAGGATGTCGCTCAATTGCAGGCCTTCATCAGTCAGGAATTTCCCGATCGTCGCCACGTCCTCGCCCTGGTTGACCAGCACGAAGCTCACATCCGGGTAGGCGGACTGGGCGCGCTCGAGTACCGGCATCTCGCGCCGGCACGGCGGACACCAGGTGGCCCACATGTTCACCACTACCGGACGCCCGGCGTATTCGCCCAGGCTCACGGGGCTGCCGTCCAGCGCGGTCAGGGCGATATCGGGCAGCGGAGCCGCGCTTTGCTGCATCCACCACAGCGCACCGCCGGCCGCCGCCCACGCCAGGACGCCGGCCGCGATGCCGGTCAGCACCGGCCGGCGCAGGATCGCGATGGCCCGGGTGCGCCAGGCCACGAAGCCGATGCCGGCGGCCAGGCCCGCCCACCAGACGAAGCCGCCGTCGCCGATCTGGATGATCGCCAACGGCGCGGCGGCGTACTCGCGCCACCAGACCAGGACGTAGGCCAGGCGTGCCACCAGCAAACCGACGAAAAACGCATCGGTGACCAGCGCGCCGGCAAGTTTGGCCGGTGCGTCCGGTTTGCGCCGGGCCAGCCAGCGTGCAACGCCCCAGGCCACCAGCGCGGCCAGCGCTACCACCACCGCCCGGATCGGGAACGGGCCCACTGCCATCATGGCGCACCCACCGCATCAAGCCGGGCGAGGAAGTCCCGGGCGTTGATCTCGCCGACGGTGCGTTGCGCGCGCCGTTCTTCGCCGTCGGGTCCAACCAGGATCAGCGAGGGCGGCCCGGGCACCTGCCAATGGCGCTGCAGCTTCCGGTCGGCGGCGTCGTTGGCGGTGACATCCGGACGCAGCACCTGCATGCCGGCCAGCCGCTCCGCCACCGCCGGGTCGCCGAACACATTGCGTTCGATCACGTGACAGCTCACGCACCAGTCGGCGTAGAAGTCGATCAGCGTCCACTCTCCGCGCGCACCGGCCTCGGCAATGCGCGCATCGACGTCCTCGATTGATTTGGCCGCGACGTAGTCGGGCTTGAGCGACGCCGTCTCCGCCGCGACCGCAGTACCGAACCGCTCCAGCGGGCGCAGCGTTGAATCACCACCGGCAGCGGCGCCCACCAGCATCAGGGTCGACCAGAGGCCGGCGAATACCGCAGCAAAGCGCAGCGGCCAGCCGCTACGGGCCCCGTCCGGCTGGACATTGGCCCAAGCGAACAGGCCCACCGCGATGGCCAGCACCCACGCGCCCCACAGCATCAGCCCGACCGGTCCCGGCACGAACCGGTCCAGCATGTAGATGGCCATGGCCACCATGACGTAGCCGAACACCCTGCGCACACGCTCCATCCATGCGCCGGGCCTCGGCAGCACGCGCGCACCGAACACGGCGATCAGCACCAGCGGCAGGCCCATGCCCAGGCCGAGCGAAAACAGCGCCACGCCGCCGGTGAGCGCGCTGCCGCTCTGGCCGATGTACAGCAACGCGCCTGCCAGCGGCGCGGTCATGCATGGTCCGACCAGCAGCGCCGACAGCAGGCCCAGCGCAGCCGCCCCGGCCATGCTGCCGCCCTGACGGCCGCGGGTGGCGCTGTCGATGCGATTGGCCAGCGCGGCGGGAAGCCGCAGCTCGAACGCGCCGAACAGCGAGGCCGCCAGCACCAGGAACAGGGCGGCAAACGATCCCAACAGCCACGGCGACTGCAGGGCTGCCTGCAGGTTGGCGCCGGCCAGTCCGGCCATCACCCCGACCGCCGCATAGGTGGCCGCCATCGTCAGTACATAGGCCGCCGACAGCATCACCGCCCGCCGCGGAGTGGCGCCGCTGCCGACGATCAGCCCGGACACGATCGGCACCATCGGCAGCACGCAGGGCGTGAATGACAGCAGCAGCCCGAAGCCCAGGAACACCAGCGCGCCGGCAACCGGGCCCAGCGAGGCCAGGCGGGCGGCTGCGGCCTGGTCCTCGGCAAGCGCGGTCGGTGCGCCGTCGCCGGTCAGGCCTGCCGCCGCGCCGACCGCGCCAGCCGCGGCGCCGGATTCGGGCGCATCGGGCAGCTCAACGGTCAGCGTCTGCGGCGGATAGCAGATGCCGGCCTCGGCACAGCCCTGCCAATGCAGGGTCAGCGGGCCGGGGGTTTGCACCGGCACACCCAGGGTCATGCCCGGCGGCAGGTACACCTCGGTATCGCCGAAGAATTCGTCATGGCGCGGCGTGCCGTCGGGCAGGACAAGCTCGACCGGCTGCCCGTCTGCGTCCTCGGCCTGCAGGGCATGCCGATAGACGTAATAGTCGTCCGCAATCGCCGCCTCGATCCGCCACCCATCGCCCTCACGTACGGCAGGCGCCGGAATGAAGACCTCCTCGGCGTAGAGGAATTCGGGTTCGGACTGGGTTCCGCCCCAGCTCGGGAACAGGGAAGTGGCGGATGCAGCGCCGGACATGGTGAACAGCACGAACAACAACAGCGCGACAAATGCTTGGCGGTACGATGGCAAATCCGGCCTCCGGCCTGCATGGACCCCGCCCACCTTGCCGGCGACGGCTTAAGTCAGACTTAAGCTGGCCGTGCTGACATGGCCGGACTGGAACTGCGAGGAGGCCCGAATGCGCGTGCTGGTGGTGGAAGACGATGACCTGATTGCCAGCGGCGTGGTGGCCGGCCTGCATGCGCACGGCTTTCAGGCCGAGCGGGTGCCTGACGCCGCCTCAGCCGAAGCGGCCTGCGCCGGCGAGCGCTACGACGCACTGGTACTCGACCTGGGCCTGCCCGACCGCGACGGAATGACGCTGCTGGCCGATCTGCGCAAGCACGACCACGCCCTGCCGGTGGTGATCCTTACCGCCCGCGACGGTATCGAACACCGCCTGGACGGCCTGCATGCGGGCGCTGACGACTACCTGGTCAAGCCGTTCGACCTGCGCGAGCTGGCCGCGCGCCTGCATGCAGTGATACGCCGGGCCCGCGGCCGCGCGACACAGGCCATCGAGGCCGGCCCCCTGCGGCTGGAGCCGGAAAGTGGGCAGGCCTGGCTGGCGGGCGAGCCGGTGACCCTGTCGCGCCGGGAGCTCGATCTGCTGGCGCACCTTGTCGACGCACGCGGGCGCTGGCTGGCCCCCGAAGTCCTGCACGAAAAGCTTTACGGGCTGGACGTGGAGATCGGCAGCAACGCACTCAACGTGCATATCCACAATATTCGCCGGAAACTCGGGCCTGAAGCCGTCGAGACCGGGCGCGGCCTCGGCTATCGCCTTGGCTGGAGGCCTGAATGAGTCTGCGTCTGCGCGCGGTGCTGATCGCCGGTCTGGCGTTGACACTTCTGTGGGGCGTGGCCGCTGCCTGGATGTTGCGCGACGTGGGCAACCAGCTCGACGAGACCCTGGACCAGCGCCTGGCGATGTCGGCGCGGATGGTATCGGGACTGATGCAACGGGCCACCCTGATGCCAACCGAGCCACAAAGTCTGCTGGAACCGATCACGGTCGGCGGCGGACAGGGCATCGCATGCCAGATCCGGACGCAGCGCGGCGAAATCGTCGCCACCACCACCGGCGCGCCCGTGGCCGCGCTGGATCTGGCGACCCCGGGGTTCTCGGATCGCCTGGTCAACGGCGAAACCTGGCGCACCTATACGCTTCGTTTCGGCGATCACTACATCACCACCGCTGACCGGCTCGACGAACGCAGCACCCTGGTGCGCGAGATCCTGTTGACCGCGGGCGTGCCATTTCTGGTGGCCCTGCTGGGCGGCCTGCTGGCGCTGTGGATCGGTATTTCACGCGGCCTCAAACCGCTGGATTCACTGCGCCGGACGCTGGAGGCCCGCGACGCGGATTCAACCGATCCGGTGGATGACGTGGGCACGCCGGCTGAGCTGCGCCCGGTCATGGCCGCGCTCAACGGCCTGCTCGCGCGGTTGGCCGCGGCACTGGGCCAACAGCGCGCATTCACCGACGCCGCCGCCCATGAGCTGCGCACGCCGTTGACCGTCGTGGACACGCACCTGCAGCTCGCGCAGATGACTCCGGTTGCCGATCCGGGATCGCTGCGCAGTGCGAGTGAAGGCGTGCGCCGCCTGCGTCACACCCTGGACCAGCTCATGAGCCTGACCCGCGCCGAGGGCCCAGGCGGGTCGG
>DXCY01000144.1 GCA_019115725.1 Candidatus Luteimonas excrementigallinarum | reverse complement strand
ATGCCGGCATCGCCCCAGATTTCCGACTCCATCTCGTCGCCGGACTCGAATACGCCTACTACCTGCCACAGGTCCGGGCCCAGGCGGATCTCGCCGCCGGGTTCAAGGCCCGCGAACTGCTGGCGCGCACCGCGACCGACCACCAGCTCGCGGCGTCCGGACTGCGGCGCGCGTCCGGCGATGATGCGCATTGCCGGGCGCACTTCCCAGGCGATCGGGTCCACCCCGCGCAGCTGCACGCTGCCGTCCTCCGCGGCCGGGCCGCGACGGGTCAGGCTGGCGGCCACGACCAGTTCGGCCGAAGCCAGCGGCACGTTCCCGGCATTGCGCGCTACCTGCGGTGCCTGGGCGACGGTAACCAGGTTTTCGCGCGACAGCACCGACAGCACTTCCGCCCCGGAGCCGCCGCGCAGGACGATGGCAGTGCTGTCATCGCCGGTGGAGGCCACCGTCTGCCGGTAGCCCTCGGCCATCGCCAGCAGCGCCACCAGCACCGCCACCACGCCGGCGATGCCCACCACGACCACCGAGGAGGCGCCCAGCCGCTGCGGCAGCGTGCTCACCCCCACCCGGGTGACGGAGCCGGCCTGGCGGCCGCTGCGGGTGCCCAGCATCCACAGGGAAAACGCGATCGCCAGCGCCAGCAGCACCGGCCAGGGCAGGGCGATCCATGCCACCAGGCCCACCAGCACGACGGTGCCCAGTGCGAGTCCCTGAAGCATGGCGCGCAGTTTCATCCAGGCCTCCTCAGCGTCCGGCCAGCGCGTCGACGATGGACAGGCGCATGCCGCGCACGGCGGGCAGCACGCCGATCACCACGCCGATGGCGACCATCAGCGCCAGGCCCAGCAGCCAGCTCTGCAGGCCCACCGGAGGCAGGGTGATCATGCCGCCGCTGGCCTGGCCGACCGCCGGACCGGCCAGCATCGCCAGCCCCAGTCCCGCCACGCCGCCGATCACCACCAGCAGCACCGACTCGGCCAGGATCATCAGCAGCACGCTGGTGCTGGTGAAGCCCAGCGTCTTCAGCACGCCGATCTCCGATGTGCGCTCGCGCACCGCCTGGGCCATGGTGTTGCCGGTCAGCAGCAGCAGGGTGAAGAACACCGCGCCCATGATCGAGCCCACGATCAGGCCCACGTCGGCCATCTGCCGCACCTGCGAGGCCATCGCCGCCTGCTCACTCATGCTGCGGGTTTCATGGCGCGAGTTGGCCGACAGGGCATCGATATCGCGGGCCACCCGGTCCGACTGGCGCACATCCGCCACCCGCGAGATGTACCAGCCCACATCACCGTCGACGTAGGGCGTGGATTCCTCGAAATAGTCGTAGCGCATCAGGATGACCATGTTGGCCAGCGGGTAGTCCATGTCGGGGGCCTCGCTGAGAATGCCGACCACATCGAACTCCCAGTGCATGCTGCCGTCGCTGTTGGGGTAGATCGAAGACAGCAGCGGGATGCGGTCGCCCACCTTCCAGTCGTACTGGTCCGCGGTGTCCCGGCCCACCAGTATGCCGGTGCGGGTGCGCGCGAAGCCGGCGCGGGCTTCGGGCGAAGCCTCGTATTCGGGATAGAGGTCCAGATAGTTCCCCGCTACGGCGAAGGCGAAGATCTGGTTGCGCGGGCTCTGGTAGGTGGCCAGGAACCAGTTGGCCCACGACACGTCTTCCACTCCTTCAACCAGCGCGATGCGCGGGCGCAGCGCCAGCGGCAGGGTGTCCATGAACGACAGCCGCGAGCTGGTCTGCAGGCGCTGGGCGCCCTCGGCGCTCTGGCCGATCTGCACGAACGCGGTGCGGATGCCGTCGAGCAGGCCGAACAGCAGAAAGGCGGCCATGATCGAGGCCAGGGTGAGGAAGGTCCGCGCCTTGCGCCGGAACAGCGCCGCCCAGATCAGGTGCAGGTATTTCACGCCCGCGGCCCGGTCACACCGCGTGCGCCGGCTGCTCGACCAGCACGCCCTTGTCCAGGTGCAGGGTGTGCGAGGCGTATTCGGCTGCCTTGGGGTCGTGGGTGACCATCACGATGGTCTTGCCGTGTTCGCGGTTGAGCTCCTGCAGCAGGCCGAGGATCTCCTCGGCCGATTGCCGGTCCAGGTCGCCGGTGGGCTCGTCGCAGATCAGCAGCGTGGGATCGGAGACGATGGCGCGGGCAATTGCGACCCGCTGCTGCTGGCCGCCGGACAGTTCGTTGGGCCGGTGCCGGGTGCGGTCGGCCAGGTCCACCAGGGCCAGGGCGATCTCCGCGTTGCGCCGGCGCCGGGCGGCGCTGAGGCTGGTCAACAGCAGCGGCAGTTCCACGTTCTTCTGCGCGCTCAGTGCCGGCATCAGGTTGTAGAACTGGAAGATGTAGCCGACGTGGCGGCTGCGCCAGGAGGCGAGCTGGCCGGGGCCCATCCGGTCGATGCGCTCGCCGGCCACTTCGATCTCGCCGGCGCTGGGCGTGTCCAGCCCGCCGATCAGGTTGAGCAGGGTGGACTTGCCGGACCCGGACGGCCCCATCAGGGCGATGAAGTCGCCCTCGCTGATCTCCAGGTCCAGTCCCTGCAGGACATCGACGCGCTCCGGCCCGCGCTGGTAGGACTTGCCCAGGTTGCGGACCGAGATCAGCGGGCGGGCCGGGGTGCTCACGACGGCGTCCGCACCTGGTCGCCATCGGCCAGGCCGGCCGGCGGGTCGGTCACCACCTGCTCGCCGGCCGACAGGCCCGAGTGGACTTCGCGCTGCCCGCCGATGACCTCGCCGGGCTCGATCGCCTGCTGGCGCACGCGGCCATCGGCATCCACTACGAACACCACCGTGGCGCCATCGCGCTCGACCACCGCGGAAGCCGGGATGCGCAGGCTGTCAGCCTGCTCCACATCAGCCTGCTTCGTATCAGCCTGGCGCGGCTGTTCGAGGAAGCTCACCGACGCGCCCATGTCCGGAACGATCCGGGCATCCCTTTCCAGCAGCGCGATGCGCACCTTCACCGTGGCCTTGCCGCGGTCCGCGGCAGGCACGATGGCGATCACCTCGGCCGGGATCTTCCAGTCCGGATAGGCGTTGAGGGTGGCCTCCACCGGCATCCGTGGCTGCACCCGGCCGATATAGGCCTCGCCCACGTCCACCTCGAGCTCCAGCGATTCCATGTCCACCACGGTGCCGATGCCGGTGCGGGTGAAGCCGCCGCCGGCGGACAGTGGCGACACGATCTCC
>DXCY01000143.1 GCA_019115725.1 Candidatus Luteimonas excrementigallinarum | reverse complement strand
GCAGTTACGACGCCTTCGTCGCCCGGGTGGATGCGCAGGCCGACAGCGCGATCGACCCCTACGCCGCCGAGGCGCCGGAAGAGTTCTTTGCCGTGTGCAGCGAATACCACTTCAGCGATCCGGCCACGCTGGCCCGGGAAATGCCCGAAGTCGCCGCCCACCTCGAACGCTTCTACGGCCCCTCGCCCTTCACTTCCTAGGCGCGCGGGTCGCGCCTACAGGCCGGGGGGAAGGACCACTTCAAAGCGGGCGCCGCCGAGCTCTTCGGAAGCCCCCACGTTCAGCTCGCCGCGGTAGCTGGCAATGATGTCCTGCACGATCGACAGGCCGATGCCGTGGCCGTGCACGCGCTCGTCGCCGCGCACCCCGCGCTGCAGTACTGCCGCGATCCGGTCCTGCGGAATCCCGGCGCCGTTGTCTTCCACCGCGATGATCACGCCCGGCCGCCGGTTGGCCGCCGGGGCGCCCGGCTTCACCGTCAGCAGCACGCGCGAGCCTGCCCACTTGAACGCGTTTTCCAGCAGGTTGCCGAGCAGCTCCTGAAGATCACCCGGCTCACCGTGGAAGCGCGCCTGCGGATCGATATCGAACTCGCACAGCACGCCCTTGCTGGCGTAGATCTTCTCCAGCCCGCGCACGATCTGCTCGGCGTGCGGCTCGATCTCCACCGGGGCGGCGAACAGCTTGTGTCCGCGCGAAGCCGCCCGGCCAAGCTGATAGCCCACCAGGTCGTTCATGCGCTGCAGCTGGGTTTCAAGATCCTCGCGCAGCTCCGCGTCGCTGGCGCCGGAATCCAGCCGCGTACGCAGCACCGCCAGTGGCGTCTTCAGGCTGTGGGCCAGGTCGGCCATGGTGTTGCGCTGGTGTTCCAGCCCCTGGCGCTCACTCTCGATCAGCGCGTTGATGCTTTCGGTCAGCGGCTGCAGCTCGCGCGGGTGCAGGTCACCCATGCGGTTGAGCTGGCCGCGCTGCACCCGGGTCAACTCGTCGATCACCCGGCGCAGCGGCCACAGGCTCCAGCGCAGCACGCCGGACTGCAGCAGCAGCAGCACCGCCCCGGACACGCCGAGGTAGCGCCACAGCGCCTGGCGGAATACCTGCACCTGGCTGGGCAGGGTGCCTGCGTCTTCCATGATGTAGACGGTGAACGGGGTTTCGGTTTCCTGCCCGCCCATCTCGCGCACCAGCACGAAGCCGCGCCCGTAGCGGACCACCTCACCCTCCAGGCCGGCGCTGTCGATCATCGGCAGCGGCCCGTCGATCCGCTCCTGCCCGCCCTCCAGCAGCACCAGGTCCGGCAGCTGCGGCCCCTGGGCCGAGCCGGACAGCCACAGCGAGTCGGTCATCACCACCGCCGCATACAGATCGCCGCCCGGGCGTTCGAAACGCTCGTCGGGCGGATATTCCGGCGGGATCAGGGTGTCATCGCGGGCGAACTCGATGGTGCCCGCATAGAACTCGGCAAACACGCGCAGGCGCTCGTGCTGGCCCTGGCTGGCCACGTCGACGAACGCGCGATCCAGGGCGAATCCGGCCAGCGCCAGGAACGCCACCAGCCCGACGCTGGCCGCCAGCAGCTGGCGCACCTGCAGCGAGCGCGGCCGCCAGGACATGCGATATCGCCGGTCGTTCCCCATGGTGTCAGGCTACTCCTCCGCAGCCGCGGCAGCGGCCCCGGAACGCACGCCCCGCTCAGCTGTCGGAGTTGCGCGGGATGGCGAAACGGTAGCCGCGGCCGCGCACAGTCTCGATGGGCTTGAGCGTGCCCTCGGGGTCGAGCTTCTTGCGCAGCCGGCCGATGAAGACCTCAAGCACGTTGGAGTCGCGGTCGAAATCCTGCTGGTAGATGTGCTCGGTCAGGTCGGCCTTCGATACCAGGTCGCCGGCGTGCATCATCAGGTATTCGAGCACCTTGTATTCGTAGCTGGTCAGGTCGACGTTCTTGTCGTCCACCGCCACGGTCTGCGCGGCCAGGTCCAGGGTGACGGGCCCGCATTCCAGCTGCGGTTTGCTCCAGCCGGCGGCACGGCGGACCAGCGCATTGATGCGGGCCAGCAGTTCCTCGACATGGAACGGCTTGACCAGGTAGTCATCGGCACCCTGCTTGAGGCCGTCCACCTTGTCCTGCCAGCTGGAGCGCGCGGTGAGGATGAGCACGGGGAACTGCTTGCCTTCGTCGCGCAGCGCCCGGATCAGTTCCATGCCCGACATCTTCGGCAGGCCCAGGTCGATGATGCCCACGTCGAACGGCATCTCGCGCCCCATGTAAAGGCCTTCCTCGCCGTCCTGTGCGGCGTCCACCGCAAAGCCCTCGCGCTTCAGGCGCGCGGCGAGCGTCTCGCGCAGTGGGGCTTCGTCCTCGACGAGCAGAATCCGCATTCCATTCTCCAGTCACAAAGGCCTTGCGGCCGTGCATTCAAGTATCTGAACTCAATCGTCATCGCCGCGTGAGCGCTGGCTGCGGCGCTGCTGCGGATCATCTTCGAACACCCGCACGCGGCCCCGGTCATCCACCATCTTGATGCGATTGATCTCGCGTCCGCCCGAGTGCATGCGTTCCGCACTCAGGATCTGGCCGTCATTGGCGCGGCGCACGCGGCGGATCGACTCGGCCATCGAGTCCTGTCGCGCCACCTGTCCCCGCACCTGCCGCGGCCGCGGCTGCTGCTGGCGGGCACGTTCCTCCGCCAGCCGCTCGACCCGCTGCTCATGCAGGCGCTGTGCATGCGCCGGCGTTCCCAGCACCATCAGGGTGATCGGGAGCAGGCACAACAGCGTTTTCGGGAGCAGGGACATGGGCAGCAGATGGTTTGTGATGGACGGATGAAGCAGTTCCCCCGCGCCGATACCAGTGAGGGAAACGACGCCCGTAAATTGTTGATATTTCGGGGTGAATCCGTCCTTAATCCTGTCCGGACCCGCGCCCCTCCCGTTCAGGTAGGGGACCTCCGATTCTGCCCGTCCAGATTTTTTCCGCAACCCGCCTTTCCACAGGCGCCGCGGATCAGGCGGCGAAGCGGTCGCGCCGGGTGGCGGCCAGCGCCTCCTCCACCAGTGCCCAGTCGGCGCCGGGCAGGTGCGCGCCCTCGCTGAGGATGCGGCGGAAGGCGCGCCCCCCCGGCTGGCCCTGGAACAGCCCGAGCACGTGGCGCACGATGTGTTTGAGCGCCAGGCCGCGCTCAAGCTCGGCTTGCACGTGCGGGCGCAGCGCGCGCAACAGGTCGCCGCGTTCCTGCAGCGCGGTGCCGGTCCAGGCCGCATGCAGCCGGTGCAGCAGATAGGGGTCGTGATACGCGGCACGGCCGAGCATCACCCCGTCCACGTGGGCCAGGTGCGCGGTGGCGGATGCCGGGTCGGCGATGCCGCCGTTGAGCCAGATGGTCAGTCCAGGCCGCTCCTGCTTGAGCCGGTAGGCCCATTCCGGGCGCAGCGGCGGCACTTCCCGGTTTTCCCTGGGGCTCAGGCCTTTCAGCCAGGCATTGCGGGCGTGCACCACGAAGGTGTCGCAGCCGGCCGCAGCCACCGTGTCGACAAAACCGGCGAAGCGCTCCCACTCGCTGTCCTCATCCACACCCAGGCGGCACTTCACCGTCACCGGAACCGGAGTGGCCAAGTCCGCCACCGCCTCGCGCATGGCGGCGACGCACTCGGCCACCAGCGCCGGCTCGCGCATCAGGCAGGCGCCAAAGCGCCCGGCCTGGACGCGGTCGGACGGGCAGCCGCAGTTGAGATTGACCTCGTCAAAACCGTGTTCGGCGCTGATCCGGGTTGCCTGGGCCAGCAGCTCGGGATCGCTGCCACCCAGCTGCAGTGCCACCGGCTGCTCGCTCGCATCCCGCGCCAGCAGCCGCTCGCGATTGCCATGGATCACCGCGTTGGCATGCACCATCTCGGTATACAGCAGCGCCCCGGGCGCCAGGATCCTGTGGAACACGCGGCAATGCGTATCCGTCCAGTCCATCATCGGCGCGACGGACAGTGGGAACGGGGAGCCGGGCTTGAGCGGAATGGGAGCGGTCACGGCAGGGAGGCTGACGCAGGGAGGAGCGTTCTCAGCCCGCCATTGTCGGCGCTGGCGGGCCGGCATCCAAGCGCGGGCCGGCGCGGGGTTCAGCCTCGCGGCTGGCTGCCCGGCCGCTCAGCTGCCGGGCAGTCGCTGTTTCGACCCGGCATAGCCCTCCCACGGGTCGCTGCGCAGGCTGGCGGCGCGG
>DXCY01000142.1 GCA_019115725.1 Candidatus Luteimonas excrementigallinarum | reverse complement strand
ACCTGATGGGCCCCGCCGCGGCCGGGAGGCCTTTGCGCTCCATGTCCCCCGGCCTGCGCCTGCGGCTACGGCCTCCTCCTTTACTTACGCGCAAAGGCCTCCCGGCCACGACGGGGCAAGGCTCCGGAACTACCCCGCCAGCGCTTTGCCTTCCGCTCCCGTAGGTCGGGGCTACGCCCCCGACGCCCCGCGAAACACGTACCCCGCGTACGCCGCGAGCCAGGTATTCCTCTGCCACGAGGTCCCGAGCGCCGGGCGGGGGTGCCCTTCAGGCGTAAGTAAAGGAGGAGGTGGCGGCCGCAGGCCGACGCCGGGGGACATGGAGCCTGAAGGGCACCCCTGTCCGGCGCCCCCGCGGCACATCAACACCCACTTCCCCTTGATCGGGAAAAGAACCTCCAGCGCCCGCATCTGACCTGGGTCAAGGCCCAGGCCGTCGCCCGCGCCCATACTGGCCGCCATGCACACTCAAGCCCGCTCCCTGTCACCGCGCCGGCTGGGCGATGCCCCGCACCGGCTCATGTTTTTCATCGGCGCTGCCAATCTGCTGCTGGCCATGGTCTGGTGGGCGGCATGGCTGGGGGCGCTGCGCTGGCCGGTGGCCGAAATGCACCAGCCGCTGACCTATGCGGGCTGGCTGCACGCGTTCGTGATGCAGTACCAGATGCTGCCGAGTTTCTTCTTCGGCTTCCTCCTCACCACCTTCCCCAAGTGGATGGGCCAGCCGGAGTTCGAGCGCTGGCGCTATGCGCCGGTGGGCGTGGGGCTGTTCGGCGGGCAGATTGCGACGCTGCTGGGGGCGATCGGCTGGGATGCGGGGCTGGTGGTCGGGCTGTTCATGACCATGGCCGGCTGGCTGGCTGGACTGGCCACGTTGGGGCCGCTGCTGTGGCGTGAGCAGGGCACCACCTGGCATGCGCGCTCGTGTTTTGCGGCGCTGTGCCTGGGCTTCCTCGGGCTGGTGGCGTGGCTGGCGCACGTGCTGGGCGCGTCGCCGTTCTGGGCGTTCGTGAGCATCAAGGTTGGCAGCTTCGGCCTGCTGCTGCCGGTGTATGTGACGGTGGCCCACCGCATGTTCCCCTTCTTCGCCGCCAACGTGGTGCCGGGCTATCGCGCCTGGCGGCCGATGTGGCTGCTGGCGGCGCTGTGGCCGCTGTGCCTGGGGCATCTGGTGCTTGAGCTGTTTCACCTCTACGGCCTGCTGTGGCTGGTGGATGTGCCGTTGCTGGCGCTGACCGGCTACATGCTGTGGCGCTGGTGGCCGCGCGGTCACAAGCCGGGGCTGCTGACGGTGTTGTTCATCGGCCTGGCCTGGCTGCCGCTCACCTTCGCCCTGTACACGGGGCAAAGCATTTCCTACCTGCTCACCGGGGTGTACTGGCTGGGCCGCGGACCGGCGCATGCGCTGTTCGTGGGCTTCTTTGGCAGCGTGCTGGTGGCCATGGTCACCCGGGTCACCCAGGGGCACTCCGGGCAGGGGCTGTTCATGCCGAAGGTGGCCTCGTTCGCCTTCGTTGCGATCCAGGTGGTGGCGCTGATGCGGGTAGCCGCGGAGGTGCTGCCGGATACACCGGCCTGGCAGGCCGCGGCGGCGCTGGGCTGGCTGGTGGCTTTCCTGCCGTGGGTGGCGCGGATCGGACGCATCTACCTCAGTCCGCGCGCCGACGGCCGCCCCGGCTGACGCCGCACCTCCCTGCCGCCTCTTCCATTGCTTCCGCTGGAACCTCCTGATGATCGAGTTCTATCCACAGATCAAGCACGCCCACATCGGCCTGGCCCTGCTCAGCGGCGCACTGTTCGCCCTGCGCGGAGCCGGTGCACTGGCCGGCATGCGCTGGCCACGCTGGGCACCGGTGCGCTGGGCCAGCTACGCCATCGATACCGCGCTGCTGACCGCCGCGCTGATGCTGCTGACCATCCTGCCCAGCGGCCTGTACGCCAACGGCTGGCTGACCGCGAAACTGGCGCTGCTGGTGGCGTACGTGGTGCTGGGCGTGTTTGCCATGCGCCGTGCCCGCAGTCGGGCCGGGCGGGCGGTGTGCTACGTGGCCGCGTTGGCCACGTTCGGCATGATCTACAGCATCGCCCGCGCGCACCATCCGCTGGGCCTGTTCTACGGCCTGCTTGGGTGACCCGGAGCCATCCGGCGTATCCTGTAGGCACATGGATACGCAGATTTCCCTTCCCCCTGACGACGCCACCAGCCACCGTGACTGGACCCGCGAAGCACTGAAGCTGCTGCGCCAGGAAGCGGCACGTTCGGCCGATACCCACCTGCTGCGGCTGGCCTTCGAAGGCTTCCCCGGCATCGAGTTCTATTTCAAGGACGAGGCCGCCCATCCCACCGGCAGCCTCAAGCACCGCCTCGCCCGCTCGCTGTACCTGTACGCGCTGTGCAACGGCCGCTTGCGCCCGGGCCAGCCGGTGGTGGATGCCTCTTCGGGCAGCACGGCGATCTCCGAGGCCTGGTTCGCGCGCCTGCTGGGCCTGCCGTTCACCGCGGTGATGCCCGCTGCCACCGCACCGCGCAAGATTGCCGACGTGCAGGCGCTCGGCGGGCATTGCGACCTGGTCGACGATCCTTCCCAGGTCTATGAGCGCGCTGCCTGGCACGCCGCCAACGGCGCCTGCCATCTGGACCAGTTCGGCCTGGCGGTAACCGCCACCGACTGGCGTGGCAACAACAACATCGCCGAATCGATCATCAGCCAGCTGGCCGCCGAGCCGCATCCGGAACCGGCCTGGATCGTGTGCGGCGTGGGCACCGGCGGCACTTCGGCCACCATCGGCCGCTACCTGCGCTACCGCGCCCTGGCCACGCAGCTATGCGTGGCCGAGCCAGCCGGCAGCGCGTTCGTGCACGCCTGGCGCAGTCGCGACCGCAGCGACCGCTGCAGCCGGCCGACGGTGATCGAGGGCATCGGCCGGCCGCAGGTGGAGCCGGGCTGGGTATTCGAAACCGTGGATGAAGTGATCGAGGTGCCGGACGCGGCCTCGATCGCGGCCATGCAGCTGCTCAAGGAGCACCTGGGCCGGGCTTACGGCGGTTCCTCCGGCACCAACCTGGTGGCCTGCCTGGAACTGGCCTGCCGCATGCGCGAACAGGGCCAGCAGGGCAGCATCGTGACCCTGCTGTGCGATCCGGGTGAGCGCTACGACCAGACCCTGTACTGCCCCGACTGGCTGGCCCGCAATGGTTTGGACCCGACCCCGGCCGCCGACGCCATGCGCCGCACCCTCGCCACCGGTCGCTGGCAGCCCCTGCCGGAGTAGAAGCGAGCCACGCGCGGCCTGACGCACAGAAAAGTGCGCAGGGTTGACCTGCGTCATGGGCCGATCGCCCCGCCCCCGGTAACGTGAATGCCATGCCGGACCGCCGGTCCGGCACGCACAACGCAGGGGGCCGGATGCCGCTGAGATCACAACACCCCTACAATCCGGGCGTGGCACGCTCATCGGCCAGCTTCCGGCGCATGACCCTGCTCGCCCTGGCGGCAATGCTGCTGGCCGTGGTGATGCCCACTGCCAGCCGGATCGTGGCGGCCGCCGCTCCCGACGCCCCGCCGCTGCTGGTGCAGATGTGCACCGCGGTCGGGCTCAAGACCATCGCACTGCCGGCCCACCATGGCGACGACGGCCCGGCCCCGGCGTTGCAGGTCATGGACGAAGCCTGTGGCTACTGCGTGCTGGCCACCGCGCTGCCACTGGTGCTGCTGCTCCTGTGCCTGCTGGCACTGCGCCCGCAGGCCGTCTCCCCACTCCTGCTGCAGACCACCCGGCTGCGGCTGCCGCGCAACTTCCGCGGCCTCGGCTCCCAGGCGCCGCCGATCGCGGTCTGATCCGCACGATCGCTGTTTGGATTTCCCCGCGCGGCCTGCGCGCCGCGCCCCTGCGCCCTGGAGCCAGCCATGTCTTTCCCGTACCCCGCGACGGTGAGTCCGTCCTGCCTGTCCCTGGCCGTTTCGGCCGCCCTGCTGCTCGCCGCTCCGGCCGCGGCAGGCGCTGCCAACGATCTGGTCGAAGAAGCCCTGCCCTCCACTCCGATCGCGACCGCTGCGGTCGCGGACGACCCCACCCAGGTGGTCGACTTCGACGCGATGGTGGTGACCGGCGTTGCCCCCAGCGCCGCGCTGACCTTTGTCACCGATCCCCGCCAGCCGCGCCAGCCGGTGCCCGCCAGCGACGGTGCCGACTACCTCAAGACCATCCCCGGCTTCGGGGTGATGCGCGGTGGCGGCACCAATGGCGATCCGGTGCTGCGCGGCATGTTCGGCTCGCGCCTGAACCTGCTGGCCGGCGACGGCGCCCTGGCGGGTGCCTGCCCGTCGCGCATGGACAACGCCATGTCCTATATCTCCCCGGAAACCTGGGACGGGCTGACCGTCATCAAGGGGCCGCAGACGGTGCTGTGGGGGGGCGGTGCGGCGGCGGGCACGGTCCGCTTCGAGCGCGACATTCCGTACTTCCCCGAGCCCGGCATCCAGGCCCAGGGCAGCCTGCTGGCCGGCAGCCACGGCCGCAACGACCAGGTGCTGGACTTCGCCGCCGGCAACGAAGCCTTCTACGGCCGGGTGACCGCCAACCGCTCCGACGCCGACGATTACGAGGACGGCGACGGCCAGCGCGTGCATTCGGGCTGGACCAAGTGGAACGCCGACGCCGCGATCGGCTGGACCCCCAATGCCGATACCGTGATCGAGGCCAGCGCCGGTCGTGGCGATGGTGAAGCCCGCTATGCGGGTCGCGGCATGGACGGCTCGGTGTTCGACCGCACCAGCTATGGGCTGCGCTTTGAGAGGAGCAACCTGCCGGGCACGCTCAACGGGATCGAAGCCAACCTGTACTACAACGCCATCGACCACGTGATGGACAACTACACGCTGCGCGATCCCGATCCGGACGGCGCGATGCCGATGCCGATGGCCAGCAACGTGGCCCACCGCACCGCGGGCGGTCGCGCGGCGCTGACCTGGAGCGGTGAGCACTGGAACCTGACCGGCGGTGTGGACGGGCGTGCCAGCCGTCACTCCCAACGCAGCGGCATGGGCCGCGGCGCCTATCTGGCCGCGCCCTGGAACGTGGACGCCCGCTTCCGCCAAGCCGGCGCCTTCGCCGAATTGCACTGGCACATCAATGACCAGCACCAGCTGGTGGCCGGTGCACGCATCGACCGTGCCAAAGCCGAGGACCGGCGCATGCACGCGGGCGGCGGCGGGCACGGCCATGGCAACGACCCCGGCCACCCCATGCCCAACCCGACCGCGGGCATGACCCGCAGCGAAACCCTGCCCTCGGCCTTCGTGCGCTACGAGCAGACGCTCACCGACAGCGGCTTCAGCTGGTATGCGGGCCTTGGCCACACCGCGCGCATGCCGGACTACTGGGAGCTGTTCTCGCCCGACCACGGCCCGGAGGGCGCCACCAATGCGTTTGCCGGGGTCGATCCGGAGCGCACCACCCAGCTGGACCTGGGCCTGGACTGGAAGGGCGAATCGATCGACGCCTGGCTTTCGGTCTATGCCGGACGCATGTCCGATTACATCCTGTTTGATTACGGGCACCACGGCATGACCACGGCCATGAACGCCGATGCCGACATCCGTGGTGGTGAAGCGGGGGTGGAGTGGCGCCCGGGCGGTCACTGGAAGCTGGGCGGCAGCATCGCCTATGCCTGGGGAGAACTGGCCGATAGCGGCCAGCCACTGCCGCAGATGACGCCGTTCGAATCGCGCCTGACCGCGGCCTGGGACAACGGCCGCTGGAGCGCCGGCGCCCTGCTGCGCGTGGTCGCCAGCCAGGACCGGGTGAGCGAATCGCTGGGCAACGTAGTTGGTCGCGACATTGGCCCGAGCCCGGGCTTCAGCGTGATCTCGCTCAACGGCGGCTACCGCTTCAGCGAGCGGGTGCGGGTGACGGCCGGCATCGACAACCTCTTCGACCGCAGCTACAGCGAGCACCTCAACCTGGCCGGCAACAGCGCCTTCGGCTACCCCGCCGACCCGGTGCGGATCAACGAACCGGGCCGGGCCGGCTGGATCAAATTCAACATGGAGTTCTGATCCCGGGAAGCGTCGGGGGCGTAGCCCCGACCTACCGGGCCGTGGCGGTGGAACGACGGGTCAAGCCCCCAACCCCGCGTCGCCCGGAAATCCAGCCCGCAGGTCGGGACTGTGGCTCTGACACACATCACCAACCCGTAGGTCGGGGCTACGCCCCCGACGCACGCATCACCAGGACAGGTGGAACATCAGTTTGGCCAGCAGCACGATTCCCACCATGTGCACGAACAGGCTCAGGTGGATACGGCGGAACCACTGCGCTACCAGGCGCCCCCGGCCGCGCAGCGACATGGCCAGCACGAAGTGCCCGAACACGGCCAGCGCCAGCGCGATCTTGATCGTCAGCAGCAGCCCGAAGCTGCTCTCCCACGGATGGGCCAACTCGGCCCGGTAGCGCCATGCCATGCCGATCCCGCTGGCATAGAGCGCCAGCAGTACCCAGGGCATGATTCGCTTTGCACGGCGGCCGATGGCGGTTTCCAGCAGGCGCATCGCCACCGCCGGCACATGCCGGCGCACGCCTTCAAGGATCAGGGCTTCAAAGAACACCGTGCCG
>DXCY01000003.1 GCA_019115725.1 Candidatus Luteimonas excrementigallinarum | reverse complement strand
CGCCATCAGGTCGGGCCTGCCCCACACGTAGCGGAATCCGGCCAGCAGGCCGCCGCGGGTCCGCTTCGGCTTCGGCTCGGTATGCAGCTCGCGTACCCGCAGCATCAGCAGCGACACCAGCACCGCCGCATAGGAACCGGCGTTGACCACGAACAACCAGCCCTCGCCGATTGCCGCAATCAGCACGCCCGCCACCGCCGGCCCCAGCATCCGCGCCGCATTGAAGGACGCGGAATTGAGCGCAACCGCATTGGCCAGATTCCTGTCACTGACCAGATCGGAGACAAAGGTCTGCCGTGCCGGCGCATCGAACGCGGTCACGCAACCCAGCAACAGCGCGAACCCGTACACATGCCACAGCTGCACCGCGCCCATCAGCGTCAGCACGCCCAGCCCCAGTGCCAGCAGCCCGGCCGCGGCCTGGGTAGCGAGCAGCAACTTGCGACGATCCAGATGGTCGGCGGCGTAGCCGGTCAGCGGCAGCAACAGCAGCGGCGGACCGAACTGCAGCGCCATCACCGTCCCCACGGCGGTCGCGTTGTGATCGGTGAGTACCGTCAGCACCAGCCAGTCCTGGCCAATCCGCTGCATCCACGTGCCCACATTGGACACCAGCGCGCCCGCGGCCCACAGCCGGTAATTGCGGACGCCCAGCGACTGGAACATCGTGCTCAAACGCGCATCACTCCCTTTGTGCTTTCATCGTCGATGGCCGAGGAGCACCTGGCAGAGAAAGCGCACCTGGCCGCAGTGGCAGGATCCTTCGAGTTGCATGGCCGGGCCTCCGGACGAAAGCACCGAGCCTAGCCGGACGGTCGTGGAGAACAGGTCAGCCCCGTACGCACAGGGAAGCCCGCGCGGATCATCGTTGAAACAGTGTCCCGCCCAACGCACACCACCCTTGTACGAAGCCCCTCCAGCACCCACCATGACTTGATCCAGGAACAGCCGCCCCTTCAGGCCCTGCCTGCCTTATCCACTACCCGACCACCTCCCCATGCATCTGCCCGACACCGATTTCGATCCGGACGACAACTTTGCCCACAGCGCCGCGCCGCACGTGGAGGTCGACGATGAGGCCGCGATCGAAACCCTGGCCTGGCAGTTCCTGCTGCTGGTGAACCCGGGCGATGAGGAAACCGCGCTGCAGCACTTCGCCGCCTATCAGGACGCCGCTGGCGCCGGCGACGACGGATTCGACCCCGCGCGGACGCTGCGCGACATCATCGATTGGAAGTCCGGCTTCCAGGTGCGCGACGGCGAGGCGGCCACACTGGTCGACAGCGTCACCGAGATCGTCTCGCGCTGGAACCTGGAGATCGACTGGGGCGTGGAGGATCCCGATGACGAGGATCTGCTCGCAGACACCAGCCTGTTCGACCTGCTGCAGGCCGCCTACGAGTCCCTGCGCACCTACGGCTACACCCTGTGGGTGTGGGATGCCGATGCCGACACCATCTCCGGCTGGATCACCCTCACCCACGACAATGAGGCCATGCGCACCATCGCGCCGGCGCTGGGGATCAAGCTGGGCTGATGCCCCGCAATCAGACGTACGACGCAGTCAGGAATACAGCGCCGCGTAGCCGGCGGCATCCACCTGGCTGAGGCCCATGGCGTCGAACTGCGCCCACATGCCCTGCCAGCGCGCGGCGTCGCGCCGCACCGGGCCGACCAGGCGCGGACAAGTGTCGGCGATGATTGCGTCCATCAGTTCCGTCGGCTGCGTGCCGCTGTAGCGGTACCAGAGCTCCGCGGCCTGCGCCGGATTGTCGCGACACAGGCTCGCGCCCCGCCCGACCAGATCCACCACGGTCGCCACCACCTCGCCGTGCCGCGCCAGGAAGTCTTCCGAGGTGAACAGTTCCAGCGCCGAAAAGTTGTGCAGCCCCACCTCGCCGGTGGTGATGAAGTCCGCATCCAGCCCCGCCAGCTTCGCTTCCACGCCCTCGAAGTTGGCAAAGCACAGCCAGGCACCGTCGAAACCGGCGCGCAGGTTGTCCAGGTGTTCGAAACCGGCCTCTTCGATCCGCACCTGGGCGGGCTCGAACGACGCGCCCCGGGCCGTACACCAGCGCGACAGGATCTCCACCGCGATCGCATCGGTCACCCCGCCCGCGACCGGCGATGCCAGCCGCACCGTTTCGCCCTGCAGCAGGCGCTCGCCAGCGGCGCGCTGCAGCAGGATGCCGCCGTCGGTCTCGAAGAAGCAGCCCAGCGCCTTCAGGCCCGGGCGATGTGCATCGATCATGTGCAGCGGCTCGTTGCAGGCGAAGGCCACCTTGCCGGCCACCGTTTCCGCCAGCCCGTCGTAATGATCGTCGGGCACCAGCAGTTCCAGCTCCAGCCCCGCCTCGCGGTACCAGCCCAGCTCGATCCCCGCGATCAGCGGCAGGTGGTCGGGATTGAGGAACCATTCGAGGGACAGCTGGAGTTTCATGGTTGGCATCAGGGCAGTTGTATCAGGGGGGCCTGATTGTCGCATACGGTCCCGGGCACCCTTCTCTCCAAACGCCGTCCATCAGTCCACGCTGTCTGCTCAGTCCCCGGTCACGGCAATGGTCTTGCGCACCAGTGCCGTGTGCTTCTGCGCCTGGATATAGCGGACTTTGTATTCGCCCGCCTCCGCCGGCAGCCGCAGCTGCAGCGGGTTGCCGCGGCTGGTGCAGGTATAGGTTTCGTAGCGGGTATCGCCCGCATCGGGACGGGCGACGGACACGTAATCGCCGCTGTCATCGGGCCCGGTCCACGCCCCCGGTTAAGGGGTCGGGTACAGTTGGAATCCAACTGGCTGGGCCTGATCCTCGCCAGATGGACTCAACGAAAGGAGACAACGATTTGAAGATCCAATTGAACACCGACAACCACATCGACGGCACCGAATCGCTCACGGAGCGGGTGACCGGGATGATCGACCAGCAGCTGGGCCGTTTCGCCGACCGGCTGACCCGGATCGAGGTGTACCTGTCGGATAACAACTCCCCTATCAAGAGCGGCCCGCACGACAAGCGCTGCGCACTGGAAGCCCGCCCGCGCGATGGCGATCCCATTGGCGCCAGCCACGACGACGAAGACGTGGAAAAGGCCGTCCGCGGCGCCACCGACAAGCTCAGGACCAAGCTCGACGCCTGGGTGGAGAAGCAGCGGGGCTACTGACCTCCATCGCATGACAGAAGTCCCGCCGCCACGGATCTGGGTCGACGCCGACGCCTGCCCCGGCCCGATCCGCGACATCCTGTTCCGTGCCGCCGAGCGCGCCAGGGTGCAGGTGACCCTGGTCGCCAACCAGTGGCTCAGCACGCCCGGATCGCGCTTCATCCGTGCGCTCCAGGTGCAGGGCGGCTACGACGTGGCCGACGATGCCATTGCCGAGCGCCTCTCGATCCGGAATTTCATGGAAGAGCTGCGCGGCGCGGGCGTGCAGACCGGCGGGCCAGCACCAGCGCCATGCGCAGCAGTCACGGCTGGAAAACCATGACGCCCGCTTCGCGCAGGCGTCGCCATATTGAGACCCGTTGCCGCCCAAGGCGAACGTGGAAGACACCATGAACACGCTGCACAGCCCCAGCCCGACCCCGCCAAATTCCACTCCGCCGGACAAAACCCCCGGCCAGGTGCCGAATCCGGGCAGGGATCCCGTACCCGATCAACCCATCGACCCGGTGCCCGACCAGCCCATCGACCCGACGATCCCGCCGATCAGCGACCCGGCCCCGGGCGACGATCCGGAGCCGCCCGTCCGCGATCCCGATCCGCACCCTGACGACCCGCCCCGCCGCTGACGCGGTGAAAGCAACTCAGCGGCGCCCCTGCCCGTCACTCCCGCGCAGGCGGGAGTCCATGGTCTTGATTCCCGCTGATCCTCAGCGCGCCCCCGGCGCCATCCGCCCCAACCTCAACTCCAGCTGCTCCCGATTCCTCAGCACCATCTGCGGAACCCCCTCCCGCTGCCCCACTTCGGTGAACGCGCAGACGTCGCGGCCTTCCAGCCCTTCGTCGAGCAGGGGCTGGAACGCGGCGCGGTCGCCCTGCCAGATCACCAGGTCAACGCGGGAGCGGGAGGGAAAGGCCTGGCCGATGGTGATGAACACCGGCCGCCCGCGGACGTCTTCACGAATGGCGACCCGGGTGACCGGGCCCGCGATCGCGACCACCTGACCCACGCGCTCGTGTGCCAAGGTCCACGGCAGCGGCACCTCGCAGGAACTGCCCGCAAGGGACGGCGCGGCAGCGGCAACCGCAACCTCATGCGCGGGCTCAGCATCAGCCTGCAAAGCCGCCGCCCCCCGCGCTTCCTGACTCGCCGCCGCCGGCCCTTCCGACGGCCCGCGCGACTGGAACGCCAGGAACAGCACCACCGCCAACAACGCCGTAAACGCCCAGATCGTGGTCTTCATGATGTTCGTCTCCCGCTCCAGCACCTTCACCTGCTGCTGCGCCTGCTCCAGTTCCGCAAGCCGCCTGCCCTCCTCGCCCGACAGCTTCCCCGCCTGTCGGGCCAGGGCCAGCTCGGCCCGCAGCCGTTCAAGTTCCCCGCGTTCCTGCCCATACTTCGCACGCTCCTCGGCGACCTTGCGCTCCTGCGCGGTCTCCAGCTCCCGGATCCGCTGCTCCAGGCTGCGCGAGTGCGACTCCTTCGAACGCTCGTCGCGAAGCAGCAAGCCAAGCAGCTCCGCGCAGCGCGGCGCCTGGTCGCGCACGTCCACGTTCGCGAACCGGATCACCCGCCAGCCTTGCGCCACCAGGCTCGCCTGCCGCCGCTGCCAGTCCACGAAATCACTGCGCGACATACCCGTGCCGGTGCCGCGCTTGTCGTAGCCGTCGACCTCGACCGCGATCCTGACCCCCTCTCCCTCCTGGATCACGAAGTCGCAATACCGCGTGCGCCCGCCGTCGTCTATGAACCGGTACTGGGCGCCGAGCGCGCGGAAATCGAGCCCGCGCACACGCGTCAGCACGTTGCGCACGAACAGCTCCTCGAACGGGCTGTCCTTCAACAGGTGCCCGTTGCGCGCGAGCCAAACCGTTACGTCCACTGCGTCCCCCTGAACGCCCTTCCCGGTCGGATTATCGCCAATCATCGGGCTACTGACACAGGCGGCGCACGGCTACGGCAACACCACGCTTGATCGTGTCATAGTCACGGGCTCGCGGATCGACAGCGGCCGCTGCCTGCAGCCGCAGATCGACTTCACGGAGCGGGGTTCGGCGGTGTTTGAAATCAATTGGTAATCTGCAGTCTCACCTGCCAATGCCTACATTGAAGGTGTTGTAGCCCGCAAAACTTCCATTGCATCTTTTCGCTCCCCGGCAGCGTCGCCGGCAGCCGAGGGTGGCCGCACCTTAGTGCAGTGATCTATGTATGTTCCAGACGGGGCGTCGATCAGCTCACGGCAGGCTCGGATGTATCCCTGAGGCTGTGTTGAGTGAACAGTGGGCGCATCAGCGCGCGGCGCCTGACGGATTTGCCTCGGAATGGATTGAGTCACCGAACGTGGCTCGTTTTGAACCTGACTCGAACTTGGCATTGCGGACTTCAATGCGCCATTGAAAGTTTTGTATACGAAGACTAGTACAAGCGCCATACCGACCAACTTAATTAGCCCCAAAACCAATTCCGGAACAATGGCTTTGCCAAGCTCACTAGCGGCGCTGCGTTGTGACTTTTGACCAGCGCGTGACAATTCTTTCGCGAAAGCCTCCTCTAGCCATCCGTCGCCAGATCGTCGACCCAGTGCCTGACGCGGATCAGCGCCCCAGGTCGTTGGCGCCGGAGCAGCTTCAGGCAATTCGCCAAGCATCTGCCTCAGTTCTTCACCATCGACAAGCTGCACATTGCCATTGCGGGCACCCGCTTCAATGGCGGCCTTCGTAAATTCGCCGCTGGTCACCAAGATTGCGCCGGAAGCTCCTTGGTTGACCATTAGGCCAATCAGCTGATGCACCTCATTGTGCGGAACTTTATACGCGTTCCAATGTTTCACCTGCACCAGCAGGTAGGCGTCATCCTTCCATAGCTTGAGATCGATGCCGCCATCGAATTCTTGTCGACTTGCGCCTGTGCCAACGTGTTCGACACGGTATCCAGCGCCCCGGTAGTGATCCGCAAGCAATGCTTCCAGGCGGTCCCACTCGACTCGCACCAAGGCATCGCCCCACCGACGTGAGACACGCTTTAGTCCATGACGCCTCATTCCGCCCCCCTGCGGTTAAGAGTCTCCTGGTGGATTCTAGCGTCAATAATTCAATGTGCATCGACGCAACACCGACATTCACAAGGTTGCTAAAGATCACAGTTCGGCGACAACCGCACATCCCACTGCCGCGCCGCCCCCTCCATGCGGGCAAGCATCGCGTCCAGACGGCCCCACACCGGCAGGTCGCCTTCCGCCTCTTTCGGCTGGCGCAGGCAGACAAACTCGTGGAAGGCGTGATCCAGATCGGACGGACCGTCTTCCACCGCCTCCCAATGCTCTCTACACAGCGAGGGCACGCCAATCTGCTCGGCGACAAATTGACCATCAACCTCAAGGCACAGCCGAATCTTGGCATCTGCCTGTTCGTCCCACCCCGTCAGCCTCAGCTGACCGAAAGTCTTGAAGTTGCCGCCATCGCGATACATGTATTCAAAGATGCTCTCTTGACCCTCCATGTCCCACTCCTACTCCAAAGCTGATTGGAGAGAGAATAGACCCGAGAGGTCTCAGGGATTGCGACGGCCAGGACGTCAAAACACTGGGTTATTGGATGTGAGCTCTGGAATGCCTACTTCCCGAAGAAGCTGAAAAATTGGGTCGTAGAACTCAGGTGCCCGCGTCTTATCACGCGCGTCGCCTTCGGGGACGACAAGCACCGTCCCTTGGCGAGCCCGCGTCAGCAAGACACGGTATGCGTTAAGCAGATAGCGCCGGCGCTCATCTTTCAACACGCGCTCCCAGCGCTTCCCCTTGAAACCGAAGAAGTCCCAATTTCCACGGTCGTACCTCAGATCACCATCCCAAACCACGCAGGTCCAATCGAGCTCCAGGCCCTGCACTTGGAATTCAGTCGCGACATCTTCGAGGTAGTAAGAGGAGCGAGTGTCTTCCTTACCCGCTAGGAACCAGTGCACGGGATCAATCGCAACGCGGACATCAATGGCATGCGGCTTCAATCGCTGCGCCTGCGATGAAACCACCATCCCGTAGCGCTCCGTTCCCCGCGCACGCCCACGGACCCATTCTTTCGCTGCGCCAATATCGCGCGTAAGCAGGATTGGAAAACGCTCCGTCACCTCCGCAAGCATCTCGGCCGCTCCGGTGACATCCAAATCCAAGAGTCGGTTCA
>DXCY01000141.1 GCA_019115725.1 Candidatus Luteimonas excrementigallinarum | reverse complement strand
GTTCAAGCTGGAAGACCTGGCCGAAGCCAATGGCGTGCGCGAGGGCGATGCGCATGAGGCGCTGTCCGACGTGCGCGCGCTGATCGGCATGGCCCGTGCATTCCGCCGCGCCCAGCCGCGGCTGTGGGACTACGCCCTGCGCCTGCGCGATAAACGCTTCGCCGGCAGCCTGCTGGACGTCACCGCGGACGCGCCAGTGCTGCATATCTCCCAGCGCTACCCGGCCACGCGCCTGTGCGCGGCGCCGGTGCTGCCGCTGGCGCGTCATCCGCAGATCGACAGCCGGGTGATCGTGTTCGACCTGGACAGCGACCCGGAGCCGCTGCTGGCGCTGGATGCCGATGCAATCGCCGACCGGCTGTTCGTGCCCCAGCGCGACCTGCCCGAGGGCATTGCCCGGATCCCGCTCAAGGAAGTGCAGACCAACCGCTGTCCGGCGCTGGTGGCCTGGAACCACCTGCGCCCCGCGGATCTTGAACGGCTGGCCATCGACCCGGCCGTGGCCCTGGCGCGGGCGGCGCGCCTGCGCGCGGCCGGGCCCGCGCTGGCGGAGAAGGTCCGCCAGGTGTTTGCCAGCCGCGCCCCGCGCGAGCCCGGCGACGTGGACGCTTCGCTGTATGACGGGTTCCTGCCCGACGGCGACCGACGGCGCATGGTCGAAGTGCGTGCCACACCACCCGGAAGCCTGGGCACGCGCGCCTTCGGCTTCGAGGATCCGCGTCTGGCCGAACTGCTGTTCCGCTACCGCGCCCGCAACTGGCCGGACACGCTGGATGCCGCCGAACGCGAGCAGTGGGATGCGTTCCGTCGTCGCCGCCTCGTTGAAGAGAGCGGACTGTCGGAAGTCTCCCTGCCCGGCTTTTTCACCGAGCTTGAAACGTTGCGCGGCGTCCACGCCGGCGATGGCGCCCGCATTGCCCTGCTGGACCGCCTGGAAGCCTGGGGCCGCGAGCTGCAGGCCGACCTTGGCGACGCCGCCCCTGTCCCCTGATACCGATGACCACGTATTTCACCAACAAGGCCTTCCGCTTCCTGCGTGCGCTTGAGCGCAACAACGAGCGCGAGTGGTTCCATGCCCACAAGGCCGATTACGAAGCCCACCTGCGCGAACCCTTCCAGCGCCTGCTGACCGACCTGCAGCCGGACCTGGCCGAGGTCAGCCTGCACTACCGCGCCGACCCGAAAAAAATGAACGGCTCGCTGTTCCGGATCCACCGCGATACGCGGTTTTCCAGCAACAAGGCCCCGTACAAGAACTGGCAGAGCGCCCGGCTCTACCACGAGCGCCATCGGGAGACCCCGGCGCCGGCCTGGTACCTGCAGCTGCGCCCGGGCGACAGCTTTTTCGCCGCGGGCATCTGGCACCCGGAGTCCGCGGTACTGCGCCAGATCCGCCAGTTCATCGTCGACAACCCCGCCGGGTGGAAGGCCGCCGCCCACGCGCCGGCCTTCCGTCGCCGCTACCGCATGTCCGAGGCGGACATGCTGGTGCGGCGCCCGCGCGGCTTTCCGGAGGACTTCGCCTTCATCGAGGATCTGCGCCACCGGAATTTCGTGTTCATGCGCGGCCTGGACGAGGACACCATCACCGGGCCGGGATTGCGCGAGGCAATCGCCGCCGATCTCCAGGCCACAGCGCCGTTCATGGATTACCTGTGCGCGGCGCTGGACCTGGAGTTCTGAGCCCGGCGGACTCAGGCCCGCTGCAGCTCGCGCTCGGCCTTGCCGGCTGAGCGGTCACGGGCGGCCTCGGCCGCCTTCGGTCCGCCGACCTTGGCGGTGCCTGAAGCCTTCGCGGCGGCGTTCTTGATTACCGCATCCTGCCCTGCCTGCGCCGGCGCGGGCTGCTCTTCCAGCTCGCGCGACTCCTGCAGGAACGCTTCCAGCGTATCGTCCATCGCCTTCATCCACGGGGTGTGGTGCGGCGGCGCCAGGGTGCCGGTGATGGTCGAGCGGTAGCGCTTGTTGCGGTAGCCGAGGATGTCCTCGCGCTTGTCGTGCTGCCACTGTTTGAACATCTCCGCCACTTCCTCGATGCGGAAATCCGGATAGTCGCTGCGGTCGACGAGGTCGCGCACATAGGCGGCCTGGAAATCGATGTCGTCGTCCACACCCGCGCAGGCATTCTCACGGGCAAACCATTCCTCGCTGTGGGCACGCATGGTTTCCGTGTCCGGCAGTCCGGTGCGGCCCAGGATCACATCGCGCGCCACCCAGGCCTGAGCGTCGAACATGTTGAAGGTGTAGTACTGGTCCTGCATTCCCAGGTAGATCAGCTTGGGGTTGTCGATCCAGAACACCCCCTGGTACAGCCCCTGCGGATACAGGCGGTTGTTGGTGCGCAGGGTCAGCTCGTCCGGCAGGAACGGAAAGTGGTGCTGGTAGCCGGTGCACATGATGATCGCGTCGACATCCTTGCTGGTGCCGTCAACGAAGTGCGCGGTGTTGCCTTCCACCCGGTCCAGCAGCGGCTTCTCGCTGAAGGCCTCCGGCCAGTCGTAGCCCATCGGGGCGCTGCGGTAGCTGAAGGTCACCGACTTCGCGCCGTACTTGTAGCACTGGGTGCCGATGTCTTCGGCCGAATAGCTGCTGCCGATCAGCAACAGGTCCTTGCCGGTGAACTCGCAGGCATCACGGAAGTCATGCGCGTGCAGCACGCGGCCCGGGAACTGCGACAGGCCCGGGAACGACGGCGCGTTGGGCGTGGAGAAGTGCCCGGTGGCCACCACCACCCAATCGAACTCCTCGCTGACCATGCGGTCGTGCTCGAGCTCGCGCACGGTGACGGTGAACCTGCCGGTCTCCTCGCTGTACTCCACCGAGTGCACGGCGGTGTTGAACCGGATCTGGTCGCGCAGGCCGCTGCGTTCGATCCGGCCCATGATGTAGTCGCGCAGCACCGGCCGCGGCGGGTAGGAAGCGATCGGGCGCCCGAAGTGCTCCTCGAAGCTGTAATCGGCGAACTCCAGGCACTCCTTCGGGCCGTTCGACCACAGGTAGCGGTACATGCTGGCGTGCACCGGCTCGCCGTGCTGGTCCAGCCCGGTCCGCCAGGTGTAGTTCCACATGCCACCGAGGTCGGACTGCTTCTCGAAGCAGACGATCTCGGGAACGTCGGCACCCGCACGGCGGGCGGCATCAAAGGCGCGAAGCTGGGCCAGGCCGCTGGGGCCGGCGCCGAGAACGGCGATTCGCTTGGTCATCGTGTTGTGTCTCTCCATGTCGTGGGCCGCCACGGGGGCGGGTTCCGGCGCGCAACAGGAGCGCGCAAGGGACCGCCAGGCATCGGGAAATTTCCGGCGGCAAGACAAACGCCCGGCTGCAGCGGGCTGCACCGATCAGGCACTGAAGGAAAAACAGGGTCCCTTCGGGACGGAGCACTGCTCCGAAACGGCCGATACCGGCGATGCGTTCGCGCGCGGGCTTCCCGGGGAAGCGCAACAACGCCGCCCAAAAGCAGCAAAACAGGCGACAAAAAGCGCGAACGACGCCCGATACTAACACAGCCGCCAGCGATGATCCGGGCCGCCCAGGCGCCCTGCCCTCAACTGCCGGCGTTCGAGATCCCGTGCGGCACGTGCCCGGTGGCCACGTGCAGCCGCGCCGAGTCGATGTTGTGCGCCGAGTCGTCAAAGAAGATGTCGGCGCCGAACGCATCCAGGAACGGCCCCTTGGCGCGCCCGCCCAGGAACAGGGCCTCGTCCAGGCGCACGCCCCAGTCGCGCAGGGTGCGGATCACCCGCTCATGCGCCGGCGCCGAGCGGGCGGTCACCAGCGCCGTGCGGATCGGCGAGGCCTCGCCGGCCGGATAGGCCGCCTGCAGGTCGTGCAGGGCCGAAAGGAAGCCGCGGAACGGCCCACCGGACAGCGGCTCATGGGCGCGGCTGCGCTCGTGCTCGTGGAAGGCATCGATCCCCTGCAGCTGCGAGACCCGCTCGCCTTCATCGCTGAAGATCACCGCGTCGCCGTCAAAGGCGATCCGCAGCTGGTCATGGCGGTGCTGCGGCGCCTTGGCCGGCAGGATGGTGGCGGCGGCCACCCCGTTCTCCAGCGCGGCCCGCACCGAGTCCGGATTGGCCGAGAGAAACAGCTGCGCCCCGAACGGCCGGGTATAGGGCCAGGTGGGCTCGCCCGAGGTGAACGCCGCGCGCGAGATCGACAGGCCGTGGTGCTGGATGGAGTTGAAGATGCGCAGGCCCGTATCGGCCGAGTTGCGCGAGAGCAGTATCACCTCAACCCGTGGGGCGTCTTCGGCCCGGCCGTCGTTGAGGGCCAGCAGCTTGCGCACCAGCGGAAAGGCGATGCCCGGCTCGAGCACGTCGTCTTCGTGGACACGCTGGTGCTCGGCATAGGCTTCGATCCCCTCGCGCTCGAACAGCGTATGGCTGTCCTCCAGGTCAAACAGCGCCCGGGAAGAGATGGCAACAACCAGCGGGGGAATGGAATTGTCCGGCATGGCTCCGAGTATGGGGGATGGCAATCGCACCAGACGAGACGCCGTGGCGCCTCAGGCCATGAACTGCTCGCTCAGGATCCGCTCTTCCAGGTTGTGCTCCGGGTCGAACAGCAGAGTCACCACCCGGTCCTTCGACTCGCGGATGGTCACCTCCACCACGTCGCGCACTTCGTGCGAATCGGCGGTGGCGCTGACCGGGCGCTTGTAGGGATCAAGCACGCGGAAGCACACCTCGGTTTCCGCCTTCAGCAGTGCCCCGCGCCAGCGCCGCGGCCGGAACGGGGCGATCGGGGTCAGCGCCACGATGCCCGAGTCGAACGGCAGGATCGGCCCGCCGCCGGAATAGTTGTAGGCGCTGCTGCCGGCGGGAGTCGCCACCAGCACGCCATCGCAGATCAGTTCGCCAAGCCGGGTCTGGCCGTTGAGGTCGATGCTCATGTGGGCTGCCTGGCGGGTCTGGCGCAGCAGCGACACCTCGTTGTAGGCCAGCGAGCCGACGCTGGCACCGGATTCGGTCTGGGCAATCATCTCCAGCGGGCGCAGCACCGCGGGCTCGGCGGCGTCGATGCGCTCAAGCAGGTCAGGGGCGTGGAAATGGTTCATCAGGAAGCCCACCGTGCCCAGCTTCATGCCGTACACCGGCTTGCCCAGGGCTCCGTGGCGATGCAGCGTCTGCAGCATGAAACCGTCGCCACCCAGGGCGCACAGGATGTCGGCCTCATCGGGGGTGTGTTGGCGATGCAGGGCCGTCAGCGACTCCAGGGCCTGCTGGGCCTGAGGGGTAGGCGCGGCAAGAAAAGCAATGCGGGGGGACTGGCGGGTACTCATGCGCCGAGCATAGCGCAGCGTGCCAGTACCGCGGGTCAGAACGGCCCGCGGTTCTTCATCCGGCACCACGGGGCTGGCTGGGCCGGCCCCGTGGCGGAGGGCCGGCTCAGCCGGCCAGCTGGGACAGCCGGCTCACCGCGACCGAGGCGGTCGGGTAATCGAGCGTCTTCTGCGAAGACATCTCGTCCAGCATGGCCAGGGTGAAGCGCAGCGCCGCGTCGTCGCGACCGATCCACGCCTGCACCTTGGCATCGGCGTCGCGGCCGGTCGCCGACAGCGCCTTTGCGGTCAGCAGGATCTGCTGCGCGCCCAGCTCGTTGCGCAGCACCCCACGGGCCACCGCGTGCCAGCGGCCCTGCACTTCCAGTGCGTCGATCTGCTCGAACAGCCACGGCAGCTTCAGCGCCTCGCCGAGGCGGAAGTGCACCTTCGCCACGTCGATCGGCTTCTGCTTGCGTGCTGCAGCCAGCTCGATGATGTCGAACACCGGCTCCAGGTACGGCAGCTCGGCCAGGTCCTCGGCCAGCTGTACCGACATGCCGCGCTCGCGCCACTCGGCCCGGCGGGCGTCGTAACCCGGACGCTGCGAGTCCGGCAGCACGCCACCGGCGCTGCGGATGGCGTTGAACCCTGCGCTGTAGCGATCCACCGCATCGGTGATGGCCGGCATCTCGCCCGGACGCTCCAGCAGCCAGCGCACGAACGAACGCTGCAGGTTCCAGATTTCCAGAAGGGCGTCGATCTGCACGCCTTCAGGCACCTTGCCGTCCAGGTCTTCGATCTGGTTCCACAGGGTGCGCGCGTTGAGCACTTCGCGGCTGATCGTGTAGGCCTTGGCCACTTCCGCCGCACTGCGGCCGGTGTCTTCCTGCATGCGCATCAGGAAGGTTGCGCCCATGCGGTTGATGGTGGCGTTGGTGACCGCCGTGGCGATGATCTCGCGCTTGAGCGGGTGGTCTTCCATCGCCGCGGCGTACTTCTTCTGCAGCGGGGTCGGGAAGTAGCGCTGCAGCTCCTTGGACAGGTACGGATCCTCGGGGATGTCCGAATCCAGCAGCTGGTCGTAGACCACCTGCTTGGAGTACGACAGCAGCACCGCCAGTTCAGGACGTACCATGCCCTGGCCGCGGGCCTTGCGCGCCGACAGCTCGGCATCGGACGGCAGGAACTCGATCTGCCGGTCCAGCAGGCCCTGCGCTTCCAGGGTGCGGATGAAGTGCTGTTTGGAGCCCAGGCGCGGCCCGCTCATCCGCTCCATCAGGCTCAGCGCCTGGTTCTGGCGGATGTTGTCCCACAGCACCAGGGTTTCCAGCTCGCCGGTCATGTCCAGCAGCAGCTTGTTGCGGGCCTTCAGCGAGAGCTTGCCCTCGCGCACCAGCGCGTTGAGCAGGATCTTGATGTTGACCTCGCGGTCGGAGGTACCCACGCCGCCGGAGTTGTCGATGAAGTCGGCGTTGAGGATCACCCCGGCCTGGGCGGCGTCGATACGGCCCAGCTGGGTGAAGCCCAGGTTGCCGCCCTCGCCCACGATGCGGGCGCGCAGCTCGCCGCCGTTGACGCGCACGCCGTTGTTGGCGCGGTCACCCACGTCGGCATGCGACTCGCTCGCACCCTTCACGTAGGTGCCGATGCCGCCGTTCCACAGCAGGTCCACCGGCGCGCGCAGCACCGCCTGGATCAGCGCGTTGGGGCTGAGCTCGGTCACGTCGGCCTCAAGACCCAGCACTTCGCGCATCTGCGGCGACACCGCGATCGACTTGGCGCTGCGCGGCCACACGCCGCCGCCCTTGCTGATCAGCTTGCGGTTGTAATCATCCCAGCTCGAGCGCGGCAGCTTGAACAGGCGGTCGCGCTCCTTGAACGACTTGGCCGCATCCGGATCCGGGTCGATGAAGATGTGGCGGTGGTCGAACGCACCCACCAGGCGGGTGTGCTTGGACAGGCGCATGCCATTGCCGAACACGTCGCCGGACATGTCGCCGATGCCGACCGCGGTGAAGTCCTGCTTCTGGCAGTTGATGCCCAGGGCACGGAAATGGCGCTTGACCGACTCCCACGCGCCCTTGGCGGTGATGCCCATGCCCTTGTGGTCGTAGCCCACCGAGCCGCCGGAGGCGAACGCGTCGCCGAGCCAGAAGTTGTAGTCGGCCGAGATGCCGTTGGCGATGTCGGAGAAGGTGGCCGTGCCCTTGTCGGCCGCCACCACCATGTAGGTGTCCACGTCATCGTGGCGCACCACGTCGGTCGGCGGCACGATCTCGCCGTCGACGATGTTGTCGGTCACGTCCAGCAGGCCGCTGATGAAGCGCTTGTAGCAGGCCACGCCCTCAGCCTGGACGGCATCGCGATCGCCGCCCACCGGCAGACGCTTGGCGATGAAGCCGCCCTTCGCGCCGACCGGCACGATCACGGTGTTCTTCACCGCCTGGGCCTTCACCAGACCCAGCACCTCGGTGCGGAAGTCTTCGCGCCGGTCCGACCAGCGCAGGCCGCCACGGGCGACGGTGCCATAGCGCAGGTGCACGCCTTCCACGTGCGGGCCGTAGACGAAGATTTCGCGGTACGGACGCGGCTTGGGCAGTTCCGGCACCTTGTCGCAGTCCAGCTTGAACGCGGCGTAGTCCTTGTCGTTGCCCTCGTTGTCACGCTGGTAGAAGCTGGTGCGCAGGGTGGCGTCGATCACGCCCATGAAGCTGCGCAGGATCCGGTCCTCGTCCAGGCTCGACACGCCGTCCAGCAGCGTGCGCAGGGCCTCGCGCACCTTCTCCTGGCGCGGGTTGCGGGCGCGGCGGCGGGCGTCCAGCACCGGCTCCAGCGCGGCCTCGACAGCGGCATCGCCCTTGGCCAGCAGCTTCAGCTGCGCGCGCAGGCTGGCGGTATCGCTGCCGCGGCCCTTGGGCGCGAAGCGGGCCTCGAACAGCTCCACCAGCAGGCGGGCCAGCAGCGGGTAGCGGTTGAGGGTTTCCTCCATGTACGCCTGCGAGAACGGGGTCTCGATCTGCAGCAGGTACTTGCAGTAGCCGCGCAGCATGCTCACCTGGCGCCAGTCCAGCCCGGCACCAAGGACCAGGCGGTTGAAGCCGTCGTTCTCGGCATCGCCGCGCCACACGTGCACGAAGGCTTCCTCGAACACCTCGGCCACGCTGTCCAGGTCCACGCCCGCGGGCGCTTCAACGTTGAAGTCCTGGATGAACAGTGCGCGCTCATCGGCGCTGATGCGGTTCAGGTGCTCTGCGATCACCCGCAGGCCCATGTTCTCCATCATCGGCAGCACGTCCGACAGCGGCAGGTCGCGCTCCTGGGTGAACAGTTTCAGCCGCAGGGTGCCGGCATCCTCGCTGTCTTCCGGCGCGCGGTACAGCCACGGCCGCAGGTCACCCGGGGAGGCGAGCGAGGCCAGGTGGGCCACGTCCGTCGCCGCCACGTCGGGGGTGGCCCGCTCCACATAGGTGTTGCTGAGCGAGCGGCCGAAGCGGGTAGCCAGATCAAGCCCTTCGGCTTCGCCATGCTTCGCTACCAGATGGTCACGCAAATCGTCCTGCCAATTACGCACTATGTCCTCCAGCCTGGATTCCAGTCGTTTCGGTTCGACCTGCACCCTTACACCGGGGCGCGGGCGAGCAATGAGATGCACCTGGGCGAGCGGTGACTCGTCCAGGCGCACGGTTGAATCGATCCGGTCGGCGCTCAGCTCCTGCTTGAGCATGGCTTCTACCTTGAGCCGCATACCGGTGTTGAAGCGGTCGCGGGGAACGTAGACCAGGATCGAAAAAAAGTGTCCGTAGCGGTCGCGCCGGATGAACAGCCGGCTGCGGATCCGCTCCTGCAGCTGCAGCACGCCCAGCCCCAGCGCCGCCAGCTCCTCGCTGGTGGACTGGAACAGTTCGTCGCGCGGCAGCGTTTCCAGGATGTGCTTGAGCGCCTTGCCGCTGTGGCCGGTCTCGCGCAGCCCGGAAGAGCTCATCACGTATTCAAAGCGGTCGCGCACCAGCGGGATCTCCCACGGTCGGCGGTTGTAGGCGCTGGACGCGTACAGGCCAATGAAGCGCCGCTCGCCAATGGCATTGCCCTCGGCGTCGAAGCTGATCACCCCCACGTAGTCCATGAACCCCGGGCGGTGCACGGTGGAGCGCGAGTTGGTTTTGGTGAGCACCAGGGGATCCACCCGGCCCGCCTGGCGCACCTCGTGCGCGGACAGACTCTGCAGCGGTCGCGGCGCGCCCGGCTGGCTGTCATGCATCAGCCCCAGGCCGGTGCCCTCCACCGCCTCGAGCAGCTTTTCGCCGTCACGCTCGCGCACCTGGTATTCGCGATAGCCGAGGAAGGTGAAGTGGTCCGCGGCGAGCCAGCGCAGGAATTCCTGCGCTTCCCGGCGCTCGCTGTCCGCCACCGGCAGGGCCGCGTCGGCCAGCCCGGCGGCAACCTGCAGCATCCGCTCGCGCATCGGGGCCCAGTCGGCCACGGCACGGCGCACATCTTCCAGGGTGGCGGTCACCGCCTTCTGGATTGCCTTGGCCGAGGCCGCCGACTGGCGGTCGATTTCCATGTGGATCAGCGATTCGGGCTCGCCCTCGCCCACGGCCTGCAGTTTGCCGGCGGCGTCGCGCCGGATGGTCACCACCGGGTGGCCGAGCACGTGCACGCCCACCCCCAGATCCCCCAGCGCCATGCTGACCGAGTCGACCAGGAACGGCATGTCGTCGTTGACGATCTGCAGCACCGTATGCGGCGACTCCCAGCCGTTGGCTTTCTGGGTCGGGTTGAACAGACGCACGCTGGCCGAGCCGGGCGTGCGCTGGCGGGCGAAATCAAGGAACTCGTTGGCCAGCGCCGCCCAGCTGTCGACGGTGTGCAGCGGCAGCTCTTCCTCGGTCAGGCGGCGGTAGAACTCGCCGGCGAACAGCGCCGCGTCCTGCTGTCGCGACCGGCCGGCCAAACGGCGGATCGCATCGAGTACGGGGGCACGCGCATCATCGCCCGCGGCGGATCCGCCGCGGGTGGATGCACGCCTGGCAGCCTTTTTGCCTGCTTTGCTCATGGCTGGACTCGGGATGCAATAAAGCCCGCATTTGCATGCGGGCCATGGATGGAAACAAAGGGCGTCCGGTGCGGCATCAGCGCAGTCCGGTCTCCTGCCGGGCAATCACCATGCGCTGGATCTCGCTGGTGCCTTCGTAGATCTCGGTGATCTTGGCATCGCGGAAGTAGCGCTCGATCGGCATTTCCTTGGAATAGCCCATGCCGCCATGGATCTGCAGCGCCTGGTGGGTGATCCACATCGCCGCTTCCGAGGCGGTGAGCTTGGCGATCGCCGCTTCGTTGCTGAAGCGCTGGCCCTGCCCTTTCACCCATGCCGCGCGCAGCGTCAACAGCAGCGAGGCGTCAAGCTTGCACTTCATGTCGGCGATCTTGGCCTGGGTCATCTGGAATGCGCCGATCGGCTGGCCGAAGGCCTTGCGTTCCTTCACGTACTCAAGCGTCGCCTCATAGGCGGCGCGGGCAATGCCGATGGCCTGGCTTGCGATACCGATGCGGCCGGCGTCCAGCACGCCCATGGCGATCTTGAACCCCTGCCCCTCTTCGCCCAGGACCTCGTCGGCGTTGACCACGTAATCGTTGAACTCGATCTCGCAGGTGGCCGAGGCGCGGATGCCGAGCTTGGGCTCGGTCTTGCCACGCCCGAAGCCCTCGCGGGCGGTGTCGATGATGAACGCGGTGATGCCGCGGGCACCCTTGTCCGGGTCGGTCATCGCGAACAGCACGATGTACTTCGCCACCGGGCCGGAAGTGATCCAGCTCTTCTTGCCGTTGACGACGTAGGTGCCGTCGGCCTGCTTCACCGCGCGGCAGCGCATGGCAGTGGCATCAGAGCCGGACTGCGGCTCGGTCAGCGCGAACGCGCCGATCTCCGATCCCTCGGCAATCGCGCGCACGTACTTCTGCTTCTGTTCTTCGGTACCGTGGGTCAGGATGCCGTTGCAGAACAGCGAGTTGTTGACCGACATGATCGTCGAGTGCGCGGCATCACCGGCGGCCACCTCGATCATGGCCAGCACGTAGGCCACCGGGTCCATGCCCGCACCGCCGTACTCGGGCGGCACTTCGATGCCCATCAGGCCGTTCTCGCCCAGCAGGCGGATGTTGTCGAGCGGAAACTCGCCGGAGGCGTCGAACGCTTCGGCGCTGGGCGCGATTTTCTCGGCGGCAATGCGCCGGGCCACGTCCTGGATCATCAACTGCTCTTCGCTGAATCCAAACTCCACGCTGCCTACTCCCAAGCTGTTTGCAGATAAGGCGCCCATTGTAGCCGGGGCCAGGCGGCGGCGGCAGTATCCGCGGCGCTTCTTGACGCGGATACCGCCCGCGCGCATCATCCATCCCTGTATCGCGATGCGGAGATATATGTGGATCTGGATTCCTGGTCGGCCCGGCTGAAGGTGTTGGCCGACGCGACGCGGGTTCGCCTGCTCGCCCTGCTCGAGCGCGAGGAGCTTACCGTGGCCGAACTCTCGGCCGTGACCCGCCTGGCCCAACCGCGTGTCTCCACCCATCTGGCCCGGCTCAAGGAGTCCGGACTGGTGCGCGACCGCCGGGCCGGCGTCTCAGCCTACTACCGCTTCGAGGAAGACCCGCTGGACCCGGCGCTGCGCGACCTGTGGCGCACCCTGCGCAGCGGCAGCGACGATCCGCTGCTGCGCCAGGATGCCGATCGCCTGCCGGAGGTGCTGGCCATGCGCGCCGCAGACCAGAACTGGGCGGATTCAGTCGCCGGCGACATGGAACGCCACTATTCCCCCGGCCGCACCTGGGAAGCGCTCGCCCGCAGCGTGCTGCCGCTGTTTGAAACCGGCGATGTGCTTGATATCGCCTCCGGCGACGGCGTGCTGGCGGAACTGCTGGCACCCCACGCCCACCGCTATGTGTGCATCGATGTCAGCGCCCGGGTGGTCAACGCCGCCACCGAGCGCCTGCGCCGCCACCGCAACGTGGAGGTGCGCGAGGGCGACATGCACGCCCTGCCGCTGGAAGACGCCAGCTTCGACCTGGTGGTGATGATGCAGGCCCTGACCTACTCCCCCCAGCCGGCCCTGGCCACCCAGGAGGCCATGCGCGTGCTGCGTCCTGGCGGACGTTTGCTGCTCACCAGCCTGGCGCGGCACGAGCACCGCAGCATCGTGGACTCCTACGGCCACGCCAACCTCGGCTTCAATGCCCGCGAGCTGCGCCGCTTCGTCGACAAGGCCGGGCTGAAGCTCCAGCACATCGAGACCGTGACCCGGGAGAAGCGCCCGCCCCACTTCGAAGTGATTTCCCTCATCGCGGAGAAACCGGCCCAATGAGCGCACTGCCCTGGCTGCACCCCAAGCGCGCCGACGCCCTGGTGGCGGCACTGCAACAGCGGATCCTGGTGCTGGACGGCGCCATGGGCACCATGATCCAGCGCGAGCGTCTGGACGAGGCCGCGTATCGCGGCGACCGCTTTGCCGACGGGTTCGATGCCCTGCATCGCCCGGAAGGCGGCGCGGCCCCGACGCCCCATGACCAGAAGGGCAACAACGACCTGCTGTGCCTGACCCGGCCCGCGCTGATCCGCGCCATCCATGAGGCGTACCTCGAGGCCGGCGCCGACCTGGTGGAAACCAATACGTTCAATTCCACCGCCGTGTCCCAGTCCGACTATGGCCTGCAGCACCTGGCGCGCGAGCTGAACCAGGCGGGCGCGCAGCTGGCCCGCGCCGCCTGCGACGCCGCCGAAGCGCGCGACCCGCAGCGCCCCCGATTCGCCGTCGGCGTGATTGGCCCCACCAGCCGCACTGCCTCGATCAGCCCCGACGTGACCGACCCGGGCTTTCGCGGGGTGAAGTTCGACGACCTGGTGGGCTGGTACCGCGAAGCCGCCAACGGCCTGCTCCAGGGCGGCGCCGACGTGCTGATGGTCGAGACCGTGTTCGACACGCTCAACGCCAAGGCCGCACTGTTCGCCATTGCCGAAGTATTCGAGGTGCTGGGCGCACGCGTGCCGGTGATGGTGTCGGGCACGATCACCGACGCCTCCGGCCGCACCCTGTCCGGGCAGACGGCGGAGGCGTTCTGGTACTCCGTGCGCCACGCCCGCCCGCTGGCCATCGGCCTCAACTGCGCGCTGGGCGCCGGTGAGCTGCGCCCGCATGTGCAGGCCCTGTCCGACATTGCCGACTGCCATGTCAGCGCCCACCCCAATGCCGGGTTGCCCAATGCGTTCGGCGAATATGACGAGACGCCGGAGGAAATGGCACCGGTGCTCGGCGAATTCGCCGCGGCGGGCCTGGTCAACATCATCGGCGGCTGCTGCGGCACCACGCCCGAACACATCAGCGCGATCGCCGCAGCGGTCAGGGATCTGCCGCCGCGCAGCCTGCCGCAACTGGCGGAGGCAACGGCATGAGCCTGCAACGCCACACCCGCCTGTCCGGCCTCGAGCCGCTGGTGATCACGCCGGAGCTGAACTTCATCAACGTCGGCGAGCGCACCAACGTGACCGGCAGCGCCCGGTTCAAGAAGCTGATCAAGGAGGACCGCTTTGACGAGGCGGTGGAAGTCGCGCGCCAGCAGGTGGCCAGCGGCGCCCAGATCCTCGACGTCAACATGGACGAGGGCCTGATCGATTCGGAAAAGGCCATGACCCGGTTCCTCAACCTGATCGCGGCCGAGCCCGACATCGCCCGCATCCCGGTGATGGTGGACTCTTCGAAGTGGACGGTGATCGAGGCCGGGCTCAAGTGCCTGCAGGGCAAGGGCGTGGTCAACTCGATCTCGCTCAAAGAGGGGGAAGAGGAATTCCTCGCGCACGCCCGCACCGTGCTGCGCTACGGCGCCGCGGTGGTGGTGATGGCATTTGACGAAACCGGCCAGGCGGACACGAAGGAGCGCAAGGTCGAGATCTGCACCCGCGCCTACCGGCTGCTGGTCGAGGAAGTCGGCTTCCCGCCCGAGGACATCATCTTCGATCCGAACGTGTTTGCCATCGCCACCGGCATCGAGGAGCACAACAACTACGCGGTCGACTTCATCGAGGCGGCGCGTGAGATCCGCCGCACCCTGCCCCACTGCCACGTGTCGGGCGGCGTCTCCAACGTCTCGTTCTCCTTCCGCGGCAACGAGACCGTGCGCCAGGCCATCCACGCCGTGTTCCTGTACCACGCGATCGCCGCGGGCATGGACATGGGCATCGTCAACGCCGGCGCCCTGCCGATCATTGATGAGCTGGATCCGGAACTGCGCGAGCGGGTCGAGGACGTGGTGCTCAACCGCCGCCCGGACGCCACCGAGCGCCTGCTGGAGATCGCCGAGCGCTATCGCGGCGGCAAGGGCGCGGCGCAGGTGGAAGACCTCGCCTGGCGCGAAAAGCCGGTGGCCGAACGCCTCAGCCATGCCCTGGTACACGGCATCGACCAGTACGTGGTCGAAGACACCGAGCAAGCGCGGCAGCAGGCCTCACGCCCGCTGGATGTGATCGAAGGCCCGCTGATGGACGGCATGAACGTGGTCGGCGACCTGTTCGGCGCCGGTAAGATGTTCCTGCCCCAGGTGGTCAAGTCGGCCCGGGTGATGAAGAAAGCGGTGGCCCACCTGCTGCCCTTCATCGAGGCCGAGAAGGAAAAGAGCGGCGACGCCGGCGAGCCCAACGGGCGCGTGGTGCTGGCCACGGTCAAGGGCGACGTGCACGACATCGGCAAGAACATCGTTGGCGTGGTGCTGGCCTGCAACAACTTCGAGGTTGTGGACCTGGGCGTGATGGTTCCGGCGCAACAGATCCTGGACAAGGCGCGCGATATCAACGCGGACCTGATCGGGCTGTCCGGGCTGATCACCCCGTCACTGGAGGAAATGGGCCACGTGGCCGCCGAGATGAAGCGGCAGGGCTTCAGCACCCCGCTGCTGATCGGAGGAGCCACCACATCGCGTGCCCATACCGCGCTGCGGATCGCGCCGAATTACGGCGCCCCCACCGTGTGGGTGAAGGATGCTTCCCGCGCCGTGGGCGTGGCCCAGTCGCTGGTCAGCGAGGAGCTGCGCGGACCGTTCGTGGCCGCCAACGAGGCCGACTACGTCGAGATCCGCCATCGCCACCGCAACCGCGGCGACGGCAAGCGGCTGGTATCGCTGGCCAAGGCCCGCGGCCAGCGCTTTGACGGCGGCTGGGACGAATACCAGCCGCCGCCCCCGAAAACCACCGGAGTGACGGCGTTCGACGACTGGCCGCTGGAAGACCTGCTGCCGGTGATCGACTGGACGCCCTTCTTCCAGGCCTGGGAGCTGGCCGGCCGCTTCCCGAAGATCCTCGAGGACGAGGTGGTGGGCCAACAGGCGACCGAGCTCTACGCCGACGCGCGGACCATGCTCGACCGGATCATCCGCGAGAAGTGGCTGCGGGCGAAGGCCGTGTTCGGCATCTGGCCGGCCAACAGCGTGGGCGACGATGTCGAGCTGGATGCCGGCGATGGCAAGCCGCGGCGCCTGCACTTCCTGCGCCAGCAGGTGGACAAGCCGGCGGAGCGGCCGGATTTCTGCCTGGCGGATTTCATTGCCCCGCGCGCGTCTGGCCGGCAGGACTGGATCGGCGGATTCGCGGTGACCGCGGGCATCGGCATCGATGCGCACGTGGCCCGCTTCCAGGCCAATCACGATGACTACAGCGCCATCCTGCTCAAGGCCCTGGCCGACCGCCTCGCCGAGGCCCTGGCCGAACGCCTGCACCAGCGTGTGCGCAAGGAATTCTGGGGCTATGCCGCGGACGAGACCCTGGACAACGACGGGCTGATCGCCGAGCGCTACCGCGGCATCCGTCCCGCCCCCGGCTACCCCGCCTGCCCCGAGCACAGCGAGAAACGCGCGCTGTTCGATCTGCTCAATGCCGAAGAAAACGCCGGCATGGAGCTGACCGAAAGCTTTGCGATGCTGCCGACAGCGGCGGTGTCAGGCTATTACTTCAGCCATCCGGGCAGCCAGTATTTCGTGGTCGGCCGGGTATCGAAGGAACAGGTAGCGGACTACGCGCAGCGCAAGGGCGTGGAGCTCGCCCAGGCTGAACGCTGGCTCGCCTCCAACCTCGATTACGACCCGGAGTAATCCGGGTCGAAAAGGCGCTTCCGTGCGTCGGGGGCGTAGCCCCGACCTACAGGAGAGGGCCCGGCATTTAACACGCAGGTCGGGGCCATGCCCCCGACACGAGGGTTACCAGACCAGGTCGTCGGGAACCTGATACTTCGGGTCGGCGTAGGGATCGTCCGCGGCAGGGGCTTCGGGGTCGACCTTCAGGGCCACGGCCGGGGCGAAGATCGCCTCGGCCTCGGCCAGCACCGCAGCCGTCACCAGCAGATAGCGACCGGTCTGCTGCAGCACGCCCAGCTCCCCTGCGTTGAGGGCCTTGAGCTGCTCGGCGGTCACGTAGATGCGCTTGATCTTGCCGCCGTACTCGAAGTGCCGGGCAATGTCGGCGTCCTCGGCGTTCAGGGCCTTGCCTTCCAGCAGCGTGGCCAGCTTCGCCCGCGCCTCGCGGCGCTTGCGGGCTTCTTCCTGCTTCTGCCGCTCGGCCTCGATGCGCTCGTCCTTCTCGCGCTGGGCGCGGATCGCATAGGCCTTGGCCAGGTCGATCTCGCCACCGCCACGAGCGCCCTTGCGGGGCTGCTGGCGCGGGCCCTTGCCCGGCCCGCGACCGGATCGCTCCTGCCCTGCCGGCGCCCCACCCTGCTTCCGCTCGCCGGGCTTGCCACGCCTGGAACCAGGCTTGCCATCGGCACGGGCGTCGGATTTGGGATGGGGCTTGCGCTCTGGCTTGGCCGGGGCCTTGAAGCCCAGGCCAAGCAGCTGGTCACGAAGAGTATTGCTCATAGGTCCAACTCAGTAATGCGGCGGGGGCGGCTCGTCGGCCGGATCGGCGTAGAACTCGCCGCGGCCCTGGCGGAACTCTTCCAGCCCCCGCTTCAACAGTTCGGCGTTGCGTGCCGCCTCGGCACGCAACGCCGCCAGCGCGTCGCTGAGCTCGGCCATGGCCTGTTCCTGGAAGGCGAGCCGCGTTTCCAGTTCCACTACCCGTGCGTCCAGACCGTCACTCATCGCTGCGCGTCCCGGATTACTGGCCGGCGGGCGCGATGTCGATCAGCTCGACATCGAACACCAGCGTGGCGTTCGGGCCGATCGGACCGCCCGGCGTGCCTTCCGCGCCGTAGCCCAGCGAGGCCGGGATCCAGAACTTGTAGCGGGCGCCGCGGGCCATCAGCTGCAGGCCTTCCTGCCAGCCCGGCACGACCTGGTCGAGCTGGAACTCGGCCGGCTCACCGCGCTGGCGCGAGCTGTCGAACACATCGCCGCTGAGCAGCGTGCCCTCGTAATGCACCCGCACCCGGTCCTGCGGACCCGGCGCATCGCCTTCGCCCTCTTCCAGCACTTCGTACTGCAGGCCCGATCCGGTCACCTGGACCCCGTCGCGTTCGGCATTTTCGGCCAGGAAGGCTTCGCCCTCCTCGGCGGCCACGCGGGCGGCTTCCGCGCGTCCCTGCTCGATGCGCTCGCCCAGTGCCTGCATGATCTGCATGAACTGCTGCTCGTCGATCTTCGGCTCGCGCGCCTCCACCGAGTCGCGGATGCCCTCGAACATGGCGTCCAGATCCACCTCATTGCGGATCGGGAACAGGGTGCCGCCCATTTCCAGGCCGATCACGTAACCGGACTGCTGCTGCGCCGTCGACAGGCCCTGGATGCCTTCGATGCCCGGCGAGGAGTTCACTTCACGCTGGGCGGCCGCGGCAGGGGCGGCAGCGCTGCTGCCTTCTTCAATCTTCTTGCAGGCGCCCAGGGCCAGCGGAATCGCAAGGGCCAGGAGCACCGCGGATCCGGTACGGGGGGAAAACTTCATGGAAAACTCCTTCACAGGACGTCGATCAGTTCGACGTCGAAAACCAGGGTTGCGTGGGGGCCGATCGGACCGCCCGGCGTGCCATTGGCGCCGTATGCCAGATGACCGGGAATCCAGAACCGGTAGCGGGCACCAACCTGCATCAGGCCCAGGCCCTCGGTCCAGCCCGGGATCACCTGTCCCAGGCCGAAGTCAGCAGGCTGACCGCGGTCGCGGGAGCTGTCAAATACGGTGCCGTCGAGCAGCGTGCCGTGATAGTGGACGCGCACGCGGTCATGCGGCAGCGGCCGGCGGCCGGTGCCCTGTTCCATCACCATGTACTGCAGGCCGGAACCCGTGGTGATCACGCCCTCGTTGGCGCGGTTGGCGTCCATGAACGCGGCGCCCTCGGCGCGGTTGCGCTCGCCCTGCTGCGCCGCTTCGGCCTGCTGGCGGGCCTGGATCCGGCGGGCGAAATCCGCACGCAGCGCATCGGCCTCGGCCTGCGACATCAGCAGCTCGCCCCCCTCTACCCGGGTCCGCAGCGCGCGCATCAGCGGCGCCACGTCGATCTCGTCCTGCAGCTGCACGAGCGAACGGGCCACATCGGCGCCGATCATCAGGGCCGCCTGTTCACGATCCACCTCGGGCGGCGCGGTGCCTGGGGGCTGGCCGGGAATCGGTTGGCCGCTGCGCACCGCCGCCCGCAGGGAGAGCGCCTCGCCCAGGGTGCTGGCGGTTGCCGGATCCACCAGCGCTTCGCCGCCTGCAAACGCGTGCTCCAGGGCCCGCTGCAGCGCGGCGAAGTCGAGATCCGGACCCACCGGCTCAAGAGAGCGGCCGATATCCATGCCCACCATGTAGCTCAGCCGGTCGCGATCGGTGTCCAGCGATTGCGCCAGCGCTGGCAGGGTCAACAGGCAGGCGACAGCAACACATAGCGCGACTGCGCCACGCAGTGCCTTGTTCATGGGGGCTCCGGATTGGGGCGCCGAATGGCGCGATCGGCGCTATTGTCGCGGCATCCCCGGTCGCGGGCAATCGGGGTGGCCACATGACCGCTTCCCGCCGGTTGAAAAAAATCCTGTGCGGGGTATTGACCGGTCGTGTTCTGGTGTTATAGTCACATACAACACCAATCACCCTGGGCAGGAGGTTCTCCATGAACCACGCGCTCCAAAACACGATTCTGGCATCGGCCGTCGCCGGCGTGACCCTGCTGTTCGTACTGCTTGCCATCCGCGCCGGCGCACCTGAACAGATGGAAACCCGTGCCGGCCATTACTCCGGTTCCGCTCCGGTCGCAGAGCGCATGGCCTCAGATCTCCCCACCCATCTTGTTGTCGGATTGGGCATTGGCGCCTTCTCCCACGCCCTGGCCGGCAATGGCATCGCCCATGGCGTTCCCGGCAGCGCGCTGGTGCAGGCCTCCGCCCGGGTTGCGGAGTCTGCGGTCGCAGCCACCCGGGCACGCATCTCCGGACATTTCGCGCCCCCGGCCCAGTCCCTCCCGGCTGCCACCGGGACGCAGGACCTGACCGCTGGCGACACCCCGGCAGCAAACCACCACCGCGGCGCCCTGGCCATGCCCTATTTCGGCACCGCCCGCGCCCTGCGCCCGGACACCACTGGAGAGGCGTCATGAGTGCAGTCCAATGGAGTGACGGTACTCCCATCTACCGCCAGCTGAAGGAACGTGTGATCGCGCTGATGCTCGAGGGCGAGCTCAAGCCCGGCGACGCGCTGCCCTCGGTCCGCCAGGTGGCGGCGGACTACCAGGTCAACCCGATCACCGTGTCCCGGGCCTACCAGGAACTGGTGGACGAGGGGCTGGTGGAAAAGCGCCGCGGCCTGGGCATGTTTGTCACCGAGGAAGTCTCCAGCAAGCTGCTGGGCACCGAGCGCGAGCGCTTTTTGACCGAAGAGTGGCCGCAGGTGCTTGAGCGCATCCGGCTGCTGGACCTGTCCGCCGCCGAGCTGTTGGAAAACGCATCTACCGGAGAAGACCAATGACCCCTGACCTGCACACGGCCGCTGCGCCGGACCGGGTGATCCAGGCCCGCGGGCTGCGCAAGACCTACGGCGGCACCGTTGCCCTGGCCGGCACCGACTTCACCATCGCTCCGGGCCGCATCGTGGGCCTGATCGGCCCCAACGGCGCCGGCAAGACCACCGCGCTCAAGGCGATCCTCGGCCTGGTGCCCTTCCAGGGTGACCTGGACGTGCTGGGCCGCGATCCGCGGACCCGCCGCGACGAGCTGATGAACGATGTGTGCTTCATCGCCGACGTGGCGGTGCTGCCACGCTGGATGCGGGTTCGTGAGGCGATCGATTTCGTCGAGGGCGTACACCCGCGCTTCGACCGCGCCCGCTGCGAGCGCTTCCTGGCCAATACCAAGCTGGATCCGAAGATGCGGGTCCGGCAGATGTCCAAGGGCATGATCGTGCAGCTGCACCTGGCCCTGGTGATGGCCATCGACGCGCGCCTGCTGGTGCTTGACGAGCCCACCCTGGGCCTGGACGTGCTGTATCGCAAGCAGTTCTACCAGCGCCTGCTGGAGGACTACTTCGACGAGGACAAGACCATCGTGATCACCACCCACCAGGTGGAAGAGGTGGAGCACATCCTCACCGACGTGCTGTTCATCCGCGAAGGGCGGATCGTGCTGGATGCGCCGATGGAAGACCTGGCCGAACGCTTCACCGAAGTGCTTGTCAGCGCGGAGCACCTCGACACCGCCCGCCAGCTCGACCCGCTCGAGGAGCGTGCCCTGCCCTTCGGCAAGACCGTGATGCTGTTTGACGGCATCCCCCGCGCCACGCTGGCTCCGTATGGCGAAACCCGCACCCCGGGCCTGGCCGACCTGTTCGTCGCCACGATGAAAGGGACCTACGCATGAACACGACCATTGAAAACCACGTTGCGCCGGGCCGCACCTCCGCCACGCGGACCATCAGTGCCGGGCAGCGCTTTGGCTGGCTGCTGCGGCGGGAGTTCTGGGAAAACCGCGGCGGCTTCCTGTGGGCGCCGGTGATTGCCGGGGGCATCACCCTGGTGTTCACCGCGCTGGCCGCGATCGGGGCCAGTCTGTTCAGCTCGCGTAGCGGCAACCGCATCCAGATCGACGAGTCGGCCGCACCCGAACAGATCGCCCAGACGCTGGGGGCCGCCGGCGACGTGGCCCTGCTGCTGGGGATCTCCATCAGCATGGTCGTGCTGGGCTTCGTGGTGTTCTTCTACGCCCTGGGCAGCCTGCACGATGACCGGCGTGACCGCAGCATCCTGTTCTGGAAGTCGATGCCGATCTCCGATGCGGCCACGGTGGGCTCGAAGGTCGCCTGGGCCCTGCTGCTGGCCCCGCTGCTGGCCACCGCTGTCGGCATCCTCATCGGCCTGGCGCTGTGGGTGGTGACCGCGCTGACCACCACCGTCAACGGCGTGCCCGGCACCACCGGTCTGCTGACCGCCTCGCACCCGTTCCGGATCACCGGCTCCGTGCTTGCCCTGCTGCCGCTGTACGCGCTGTGGGCCCTGCCAACCGTGGGCTGGCTGATGCTGTGCTCGGCCGCCGCCCGGAGCAAGCCGTTCCTGTGGGCGCTCATCGTGCCGATCGTCGGCTGCGCGCTGGCCAGCATGATAAGCGCCATCGTGGGCCTCAACCTCAATCACGGTGCGCTCTGGTATGCGGTGGCCAACCGCGGGCTGCTCAGCGTTTTCCCCGGTTCGTGGCTGCCGACCGCCCACGGCATGGGCGGGGTCTCCATCCACGGTCCGGAGGACATCCCCCAGCTGATCAACCCGCTGCAGAGCTGGCAGGTGGCGGGCACCCTGGACCTCTGGCTGGGCGTGGCCGCCGGCATCGCCATGATCCTGCTTGCCATCCGCCTGCGCCGCTGGCGCGAAGAGGGCTGATCGCCCACCGACCCGGGAGACCGACATGCCCATCCATTCAAGATCCAATATTGCCATCGCCACGCTGCTGGCCGCGGCCCTGGTCACCGGCTGCGGCGGCGAGCAGCCCACCCAGAGCGGCACCGACGCGACCGACGCCACCAGCTTCATCGGCCGCCAGGCGGCCAAGGGAATCGCCGAAGCGCAGCGCAAGCTGGAGACGGAAAACGTCCGCCTGGGCAAGAACCACCGGATCCACATCAATGGCCAGAGCTTTGGCTGGGGAGAGGACGAGGGCAGCCTGCCCAGGGCCGAGATCACCCCGGATGGCGAGCTGCTGATCGCCGGCGAAGCGGTACCCGCCAACGCCGACCAGCGCGAGCTGCTGCTCGATTACCGCGGCCAGCTGCTGGGCCTGACCAGCGCGGGGATGGCGGTGGGCATCCAGGGCGCGGAGATCGCCGGCGCGGCGTTGACCGGCGTCGGCCAGGCATTGTTCGGCGGCGAAGAGGGCCGGCGTGAGTTCGAGGCCCGGATCGAAGCCCAGGCCCAACGTGTCAAGCAGGAGGCCGCAGCGATCTGCACCCTGCTGCCGGCCCTGCACGACAGCCAGCAGGCGCTCGCCGCCGCGATGCCCGAGTTCGTCCCCTACGCCACCATGCGCCGCGAGGACATCGAAGACTGCGGCCAGGACGCCGACCCCAACCAGGAGCCCGCCCATGACATCCACATCTGACGCCCTGCCCCTGTCGCCGCGCCGCAGCCGCACCGCCCTCCTCGGCCCGGCCTTCGCACTGCTGGCCCTGCTTCCCCTGGCCGCACAGGCCGACGAGGCCCACTGCCCGCATTCCACACCCCGCGAGCTGCAACTGGAGCTGGAGGGCGTGCGCACGGTGAGGTTCGAGATCGGCGCCAGCAAGCTGCGGCTGGACGCCACCGCCAATGCCACCGGCCTGATCCAGGGCCGGGCCTGCGCCAGCAGCACCGGGGCGCTGGACGGCCTGCGACTGGAGCAGCAGCGTGATGGCGACCAGCTCACCGTGCGCCTGCAGCGCGAAGGCCTGCTCGGCGGACTCTTCTTCGCAGGCAAGCCTGCCTACCTGGACCTCGCCGGCAGCGTGCCGGACAGCGTGCTGGTGCAGCTTGTGGTCGGCTCCGGCGATGCCTGGCTGACCGGTGCCGCCGCCATGAGCGCCGATGTCGGCTCCGGGGACGTGGACGCTCGCGGGATCGGCGGTCTGGTCACGGCCAAGGTGGGCTCGGGCGACATCACCCTGCATGACATCGGCGAGCTGCACGTGCTCACCCTGGGCTCGGGCGATATCGAGGCCCGCCAGGTCCGCGGCCACGTTGAAGTCGGCAGCATCGGCTCCGGCGACCTGGAACTGGCGGGCATTGGCGGCAACGTGGAGATCGGCAGTATCGGTTCCGGCGACGCCAGCCTGGACGAGGTGCGCGGCAACGTCACCGTCGGGGCAATCGGCTCCGGCGACCTCGACGTGCGCGGCGTGGGCGGCGACCTGCATGTGCGCGGTGTCGGCAGCGGCCGCGTCCGCCACGCCGGTGTTGCCGGCAACACCGACGTCCCGCGCCGGCGCTGACCGCCCCCCTTCGCATCCACCCAGACGAGGATCTGATCATGATCTCCATCCGCTCCCTGCACCTGGCCGGCTGCGCCGCCCTGTTGTGCCTGCTGCTGCCCGCTGCCGATGCCAGCGGCCCGGAAAAAGAGACGGCTCGCGGAGAAATAAGCCGGGAACTGGCCGACGCCCGCCGCGAGGTCCGCGAGGAGCTGGCCGCGGCCCGGGTCGAACTCAAGACCGGCAACCTTGATGTCGGCAACAGCCTGCGCTTCGGCGACAGCGGCACCGTCTCCAGCGATGCCACCGACAGGGAACGGAAAGCGGAAATCACCCCCGAGGGTGACTTCCTCATCGAAGGCGAGGCGGTGGCGATCGACGATGCACAGCGCCGCGAACTCCTGGCCTATCGCGGCCAGGTGATCGACATTGCCCTGGCCGGCATGGACATCGGCGAGCACGCGGCCCTGGCGGCCATCGACTCGGTGGACCGGGGCATGTTCCGGCTGCTGTTCAGCGCCCTGAGCGGCCGCCTGGAACGGGACATGGAAAAGACCATCACCGGTCTGGTTCAGCCAGTGGTGCTGCAGATCTGCAGCAGTCTGCCGGCGCTGTACGAATCGCAGCAGCGCCTGGCTGTCAGCGTTCCCGACTTCGGTCCCTACGCCAATCTGGATCCGGACGAAGCCAGCAGCTGCGAGGCCGACGTCCGGCGCGAGTTCGCCGGCCTGGGCAACT